>JAATVJ010000415.1 GCA_014523515.1 Nitrososphaerales archaeon TH1177
GTTCTCTATCATCAAGAGATGGCTTGTTTGATATAGAACTATTGGTTGTGGGGTCACCTACAAATGATGATGATGCAATCTTTGGTCTATTTCTTTCTTTTAATTCTTTTGCAACTAGATTTCTTGATCAGTGGTTACAACTACTTTATCTTCTGATTCCACATTATCTCGTATTTGATTATTGTTTACGTACTCATCTGTAATTTTTTCATCTAATTTATTATTTTTAATAATATTTTGAACTTTTTCCGTTGTTTTATTGGCTATATCTTTGGAATTGCAAATAGTATTCCTGAACGACTAGAAGTCTGAGCTAACCTATACGTATCAAATTTTTCTTTCCTTGCAGTTGATCTTCTTATTACAATATTAAGTTTATTCATTAATTCAAATTTTCTAAAAATAAAGGATATTGTAAAAAAAGAAATAGATTATCATTTTATTTCAATAATAAAGCTCCAAATAATACAAAAAAATAATGATGATGATGATGATTAATTAGAATCGCTCTTAATGACAAATGTTTCAGCCAAGCTTAAAGCTGGATAACACAAATTAAAAAGATGTGTTTACTTTAACTACCTCTCTTCCTGATGAAAGTTGGTGTACAAACCTACTTAGAGAGGTTAAATGGAAAAAAGATAATGTATTATGTCCACGTTGTCAGTCCAATAACATAAAGAAGGATGGCCTCTACAGGTCATATCAAAAGTACTTTTGTAAACAGTGTAAAAGATGGTTTAATGACAAGACAGGTACCGTATTTCATTATTCACATACACCATTAAAGATATGGTTTCTTGTAATGTATCTATACTTTGTACTCTGGCCTGGATGTTCCATAAGAGAGATATCGCTTGAGATAGTGGTACCATATCCAAGATGCTACAGATTTATCAGAACAGTTATGGAAAAAATATCTTCTTCTTCTTACGCTAAACTCGATGGTAAGGTCGAGGGAGATGAATTCTATATCAAGGCAGGATTGAAAGGTAGATCATATCATGATGAGATAGTAAAATCAATAGGAAGAAAACCCAGAAAAAGAGGGCTAAAGCCATGGAGAGGCAGAGGTACATTTTATAAGGATCATCCAATGATAACCTGTATTCATCAAAGAAATGGAATAACGTATTTTGATGTTCCTTTACTACAGTCACTTCTTGATATTGTCTGTACCAGAGTCCAGTATGGTTCCACAATATTTACAGATGAATATCGGGCATATGACCAATTGGAAGAACATGGATTCGTACACAGAAGCATAATCCATTCCCAGAAAGAATATACGTATGGTATTGTACATGTGAATAACTGTGAGTGCAGAAGCAATCTGTATCAGATATGGATAAGAAAATTCATGGGTGTAAACAAGTACAATTTACAGGTATATTCTAAAACATTCGAGTTTATTCATAACAATAGAACCAAGACAAGAAAGGAAAGATTTATGGAAATTCTTTGTTACAAGTAGCTGAAACATTCAGAAATAAGAGCGATTAGAATTATCTATTGACGTTCCTTGTGGTTTTATAGAAGAAGTTATATTATCAACGGTGTCTGTGTTAGATATATCTTTAGAAATCGAACTTTCATTTTGTACACCAATTGACGTTCCTTGTGGTTTTATAGAAGAAGTTATATTGCCATCAGTTGTTATTTCTGAAATCTGATTTAGTTGTGCAGATACAGGAATTGTCGTAATTATAGAGATATTAAATAAGAGCATTGCTGTGATATCTATTTTCTTCATGTTTTTTAATAGTAATAAAATATTATATAAGTTAATAATAGAATCAAAATAAAATTCTAAAATGAATTATCTACTTTCGCTATTATTAATATTGAACAAATATGATACGATTAAGTTAATTCCAAATAAAAATAATAAAATAAATTAAGAAAATTACCTATTGATATTGTTGTTGTTCGTCAGTTTCTGTTGATTCTTCTTTTTTTAATTTATTATAGGTGTTTAATGCCTCATTTACTAAATCTCTAAGTTTATTATAAGAGGAGGTTTCTACCTTAATAGAAGAACCTTTGCCTGTTGTTACTTCTAATTTAAAACTTTCTTCATATTCTTCTAATGTATTTTCTTTATTTTCTATTGATGTCATATCTATTAGAATTAGAGATTCATTAAAATGTTAAAAAGATTACGGAATAATTCTGCAACTTTATTCTATAAAATAAGGTATTATATTGGTTAAATATTCTTTAATGAGCATTTTTTAGATAACTTTTATAAACTTAAAAAAGAGTTTCTTTCTATTCTTATGGCTATTACATTTAATCTAAATTATGATGCGATAGTAATAGGAGCGGGCCATAACGGTTTAACTTGTGCTTGTTATTTAGCCAAAGCTGGTCTAAAAGTATTGGTATTAGAAGAATATCATACAATAGGAGGAATGACCATAACAGAAGAAATTACTCTTCCAGGCTTTAAGTCTGACGTTCATGCATTTGGTTATCAACTAGCAAATCTATCTCCTGTTCCTAAGGAATTAGATCTTAGCAGATATGGATTTGAACTCATGAAACCCGAAATTTCTTATTCTCATATTTTTCCAAATGGAGGATACATATCTATGTATAGAGATATTGAAAGAACAATAAAAAGCATAGAAAAGTATTCAAAAAGAGATGCTCATACTTGGAATAAAATATTTAATAATTATTTAAAAAATAAAGATGCAATAATAACATCAATTAATTCTCCTCCAAAACTATTATCTTTACAGATAAAGGATATGGAAAAGAGAGATTTAGAAGATAAAAAAGTAGATGACGATGATTTAAATTTAGACACTTATAAATTTGATCTCCAATCAATGAGATCATGGGTAAACGAATGGTTCGAAGCAGAAGAATCTAAAATTATGTTCGGGACTTTTTCTGCTTTTGTAGGCTTAGCACCTGATGATGCAGGAGGAGGTTCTATATCCTATCTTTTTGCAAATATTATTCAAGATGGTGGAAATAATATTGTAAAAGGAGGTTTCATAAATTTACCAATAGCATTATCAAAATACATTATATCACATGGGGGAGAAATAATGACTAATGCAGCTGTTAAAAATATTGTTGTTAATAAAGGCAAGGCCATCGGAGTAAGACTAGAGAATGGTAAAGAAATAGGTGTAAAAAAGATTATTGCTTCTAGTACTGATCCATATACACTTGTGATAAAACATTTAGGAGAAGAAAATGTAGAAAAAAGAATTTTGCAAAAAATCAAGAAAATAGAATGGGGAGATGCAATTTTTGCAATGTATATAGCATTGAATAATCCAGTAAAATTTAAAAATGATTCAGAAATCTTGTCTTTATCGAGTCAAATTCATTTATCACCCCCTGAAATAGAATATTTATCTAAAATTTTTTATGAATGTAGAAATGGAAAGTTACCCGCTAATCCTCTTGCAATAATGAGTAATGATTCACTTATGGATGCTAGTAGAGTTCCAAAAAATAAACATCTTCTTAAATTTCTAATTTTAAGTGTTCCTTATGATATTAAAGAAATTGTTTCCGATAATAATTTGCCAAACGAATCATTAACAACAGAATTAGCATGGAATCAAGTTAGGGATATCTATGGTGATAATATTATCTCATCAATAAATAAAAACTATATACCAAATTTATGTAGTGAAATATTAAAGGTTAAATCATATTCTCCTAGAGATTTTGAAAATAAACCTTCAACATCTATTCGAGGAACACTCTCTTGTGGAGCTATTTTGCCTTATCAACGTGGCTCAATGAGACCAATTCCGGAATTAGCAAATTACAGTATTCCATCAATATCAAATGTATATTTATGTGGATCTGGGAGTCATCCTGGACCAGGTGTATCTATGGCGCCAGGCCGTAATGCTGCGATGAAAATTCTTGCTGATTTGGATTTAATGGTCTAGTTTTTTAGATAACAATGATAATTAAGCAAAAAGAACCCACTTACTTATATTCTTCAATATGGAATGAAAATTATAAAGTTTGTCTATATTCTTTGTATTGTTTTACTTCTTCTTCAGTTACTGTAAAAAAGACATTATGGCCATCAAAATGGTCTACTAAATTTTTTGGGATATAATACTTATCTTTGTCTAAAATACCTTTTTGAGTTACAATATATTCTATACCAACTTCTTGCACTTCTCCTAAATCTGCATTATCTATACCTCTTGCCTCTTTTTTGATAACATCTTCAGGATTAATAATGGTACTGTTATCTGACATATTTTTTGTAGTTTAACATATTATAAAATAGATCTCTTTTGAAACTGATGAAAATTTGAGGAATATGAATAGTTTGACAGCATTTAAGTATGTATCAATAGTTTATTTTTTTCTATAGACAAAAATGAAGTAAATTTTTTTTAACCTTATAAAATTGACTTATATATAACTTTTTTTTAATCTGAATTTCCTTTTTCTAATTCATGAATATGATTTATTTCTCTAATATTGATACAAATTTTACTTCATTATCGATCTCTCAGTTCATTTACAGGACAATCAGATGTACAGTACAGTAACATGCAGTCTATTGTTACAATCATCAGAAAAACATCATATATGTCTGCAGATCCTGGCTATGATGATCATAAACTGTAAGATCTCAGCACCGATATGAAACTTCCATTAGTGTGTCCAGTACAAATATATGATAATATACCTATGAAAGGATAGAACTGGTAGAATTTTATCAATCTGAACTGGGACAGGCTATCTATTCATAGAGAATCAAATCTATTGAACCGTCCTAGAATATATCAAATCAGTATTCAGAATAGACCCAATACTTGTGAGAGGATATAACAAGCCTTCTGCAATAGTACTACTATCAGTACTGCTCTATCAGATACTTGTCTATTACAACTGTAAAACCAACAAGGATAAGCCAAGAGTAATCAAATACATGCTAGACATGATGATTATAATAATAGAGTAATAATACTTTTTACTTAATTACGACCCAGCCTCACTTATTTACTGGAATATTAGAATCGAATAGATGATTTAAGCATGATTGATAATTGTTTATAGGAAAGTGAGTCAATTTTTCCTTTTTATTATCTAAGTCAAGTGCCTCAACTGATGTCATATCATTTTAACTAATAGGTCTAAATTCTTGAATAGTTAAAGCTTAAGGTATCCAGAATA
>JAATVJ010000416.1 GCA_014523515.1 Nitrososphaerales archaeon TH1177
ACTACTGGACTTATTCATATGTATAAAGCTATAGATTTTATTGACAAACGAAAAAGTGTTACAGCAAATCAAATACGAGATAATTATAAGAATTTCTTGCTATCTTATAATAAAATTTTAGAATCAAACGATAATAAAAGACAATGGGTAGGAATTCCTAAATACACTTCAAGAAATGATATTGGAAATCTTTTTGAATGGCCTACCGATTATGATGATAGAGCTATTTTAACTTTAATTTTAAACGAAGGAGAATATACAATTCCCAAACCATTTGCATTACAAGAAAATTGGCATAAGAAACTTCCTAATATTGATAATGGTAAATATAATGATGAACTTGAAGATTTAATGGTGAAAGTTATTGATAAGATTAAAGGATTACATGTTATATATTACAAACCTTACAAATGGTCACCAGCTATTAGAATTGAGATTTCATCTTCTGTAGCAAATGATAGTAATAGATTATATGCATTACTTCAATCAATCAAAAGCCAATGTTCTATTCCTTCTATTATGGAGCCTTATCCTCTTTATCTTGCCGACAGGATGGTTAAACATATTGCACCTGCTATTCCTGCATACAAACAGGTCTTGACAAGAAGCATGACCGAATTTGAAAAAAATGATGAAAATATATCTGATATCATTTTTATTATGCATTCATACAGAACAGAAAGTGGAATGTGATAGATATGATTGCAAATAATATAAACAATAATAAAAACAATAATAATAATAATAATATTAAAAATAATGATTCATATTTGAATTGTGATATAAAATTAAATCAACTCTTATCCGATACTGAACCAATTGGTACTATCGGATCCCCCTCATCAACCAGCGAAATAAGTTTGAATATATTACAAAATGCCGTCACTAAAAAACTAATAGGAGAACTTGTAATTTTTAGATATATACAAGAATCTAAATCTCACTATTCTTTAGGACAAATTACAGAAATAGAACTCAAAAATGTACTTCTAGAAGATCCGACTATAAAGTCTGTTGCTAGACAAAGAGGCTTAGTGAATCCTATAAGTGGAATTCAAGATACACATGTAGGAAAACTGTTATGTAGTGCAGTTTTTAGTAATAATAAAGATGAGGATTTCTTTGAGACTAGTTTGTTAGGGACCGTGCCTGCTACAGGAACTTATATACATGTAACTAATGATAGTATACTAAATTCATTACTCGAAAAATATTTAGATAAAATATTTTATCTAGGGTATGTATATGGATCACAAACTAAATTACCTATGTGGTTTAAACATTTTGGAGATGGAATTGATGGTGCAGGAGAAGCATATCATTTAGGTATATTTGGTACAACAGGTTCTGGTAAGTCAACTTTAGCAAAGATGATTCTAATGGCATATTCCAAATATCCGGAAATGGGGCTTTTTGTATTTGATCCAGTAGGGGAATTTTCTAAAGATGTAATGTTCGATAATTCTAATGGATCAAGTCATAGATTAAAAAATAATGACTTTAGTTTAGATATTAAAGAAATACTAAACTCATTAGGAAAGAAATTTGAAATAGTCAATATAAGAAACTTAATCTTAGATAGATGGGAATTATTTGAGGAAATCTTATACGAATCTTCATTTTTTCCAAATCTGTCTATTAAAGGAGAAAATAAACGAGATGCAGTTAATGTCTTAATAAATGAAATAAAAAATAGATTACACATAAGTCTTACTAATCTTGTTGAATTGGAATCATTTCAACAAATACTTGATATCTTGCGTAATCCTAATATTCAGCTATTAATATATTCTACCTCTGAACCAAGAGCAAGACTAAATACAGTCCTTTCAGAAATAGATGAAAATTATTTATATGAAAGATTTTGGAAGCCTATTTGTCAATTATTTCATTATAGACCAGGTGCACAAACTGTAGATTCTTTACTAAAAAGATTTACCAACGATGAAAAACCTTTAGTTATAGTAGACCTCTCCTTACAAAGTGCTCATCATCTAAAATTAGATTATTGGAATGAAACTATACAGGCATTAATTCTAAAAAGAATCTTGTATGGTTTAATCAATTTAGGAGAAAAAAGTTGGCAACAAAATATTTCATTAAATACCTTAGTTGTACTCGATGAAGCACATCGATTTGCAAGAAGGGAAAAATATGAAAACTCTGATTTTGAAAATTTAAGACTTACTCTCTTGGATGCGGTAAGAACAACTAGAAAATATGGATTAGGATGGATGTTTATCAGTACTTCACTTTCAAGTGTACATAAAGATATTCTCCAACAATTAAGAATAATGTTCTGTGGTTTCGGCTTATCTTTAGGAAGTGATTTGGCTACTCTAAAAGAGTTAGTATCTGATCATAATGCACTTAAACTATATCAATCATTTACTGATCCTGCAAGTTCATTTAATACTAAATCAAGAAAATATTCTTTTATGAGTCAAGGACCCATGTCACCTCTTTCTTTTGCAGGTACTCCACTTTTTCTAAATGTTTTTAATTCATCAGAGACATTTGTAAAAGAAAATAAATTACTTTCTTATAAAAAAAAGAGTATATCTAATAGTTTAACTTATACTCAGGATAATTATGATTTTTAATTGTTATATTATTATTATTATCGTTTGTAATTTAATTATTTCTTTCTTTCTTCAAAATCAAATACTGCTGTTGCTAATATGAGAATAATTCACATTTCTGATACTCATCTTGGAAAGAGACCAAAAAGAACTAGAGCTTCCATTATTAATCAAGAGATTAAACCACTAGAAGATGATTTTTATAATTCTTGGAGGCTATTTATAGATAAAATAATAAATCTTGATAAAGATGAAAAACCGGATATCATAATCCATAGTGGTGATTTTTTTGATACTCCATCAGGAACTGATTCTTCTCCACCACCAGAATTTGCAAGAAAAGTAGCTGCAGAGACATTCAAAAAATTATATCAAAATAATATTCCCATTGTTATAATTGATGGAAATCATGGTCGTTATATGCAATATAGAATTTCACCATTAACTGAATACACCATTTTATTTGATAACGTATATCTTTTTACTTATTTTGATATAAGAGACAGTATAAGAAATCAACAACCTTTATTCAAGGATTTTTCAAATCTAAATTTAAGAATTCATGCACATCCATCGATAGAATCAAATGACTTACCACAATTATTATCAAAATATGAAGATTGGATCTCATTACAAAACAATAACATAGATCCTAATATGATAAATGTAGGGTTAGCTCATGGAATGATAGAAAATCATACATTGCATAGTAACTTTTTGATGGGAAATTATGATTATATTGCGCTTGGAGATAATCATAAAATGCAACAAGTCAATGATAATGCATGGTATGCTGGATCAACAGAATTGTGGAGTTTTAGTGAAGAATCTTATCAAAAGGGTTATTTAATGATAGATATTGATAATTCCTTTTCTAAACCTAAAATTAGAGTAATTCCAAAACTTTTACCACAACAGAGAAAAATAGTAAAGGATGATATAGAAATTTTTTCAGATGATACTAATTTTATGGTTATTGATCGTATTAAAAATGTATTTGAGAAAAATGGACTTAATACACATTATAATTATCAAACTGCTGCTAGAGTTAAAATTACTATAAAGGGTAATAGAAGTTATGGCTCATTTTTCAATATCAATGAAATCTCATCTTATCTAAATAGAATCACATTAAATAGCAATGAGTATAATATAGTAGAATTTATTCTAGAAACACCAAAATATTATGATAATAATATTATAAAACAAATTAAACAAGATAATATATTTATCGAATACTTAATAGAAGATCCAGAGAAAGAATTTAAGAAATATATTACATCCACTAGAAAAGATGATCTAAAAAGACATAATTTAGATGCAGACATGCTTGGAAAACTTTTCTTTGAATCCTTAAAAAACCAATAGTGATTTTTATGAAAATTTTGAAAATAGAATCAAAAAATTTCAAACCATTTGATAATATCTCAATACCATATGAGGGATATTTGGGGGAGGGATTTTTTTTTATTAAAGGTAAAAATTCAATGGGTAAAACAAGTATAATAGAGTCAATTCTATGGGGCCTTCTTGGCGAACATCTTATGGCGGAAAAAGACAGAAAATCTCTGATTAAAACTGGAGAATCTAAATGTGAAGTAGCTATTACATTTGAAATTAGTGATATTCTATATAGAGTAATAAGAACAATTGAAGTTACAAAAAAAAGAAAATCATTTGAGAATCCTCAAAATGATTCAATAAAATCTTCTGCATTGTTATTTAAGAAAGAGAGAAATGAAGAGAAATTTATTCAACTTTGTAGAGGTCCAAATATTGTTAATCAAGAAATTGAATCACTTTTGGGAGTATATCCAGAAGTGATTGAAAAAACCGTATATATTAGACAAAAAGAAGTGGATAAACTTGCACTTGCAGATCCAAGTGAACTAAGAGAACTGATAAAGAACTTATTCGGATTAAATGATTTTGATGATCATATAAAGAAAAATTTAAAGAATCAAGTCAATGGTGTAAATGAAGAGATTAAGGATTTAAAAATACAAATTGGAAGCCTTTTAGCAGAACAAAATGAGCTGGAAAAACAAAAACAAATTTTAAAGGAAAAAGAAAAAAAACTAGAATTAAAATTGGAAGAAATAAAAAATGATAAAGATAGTTTAATTAAATTTCCTCTTAAAGAGCAATTAGATGAAATCAAAAAATATATTGAAAATATAGAGAAATATAAAAAGGATTTAGAATATATTGAAAGAATACATACTTATAAAAAAGAAAATTTATTAGCACAAGAAAATAGAATTAAAGATTTTCAAGATAAAATAATTCTATTAAATTCTAAAATTGCAGAACTTTTAAAGGAGCTGCAAGAATATCCACCAAAAGATAGTATAAGAAGAGCTAGCGATATATTAAAAGGAATAGATAATGATGAAAAACAAATAAAAAATTTGATATTAAAATCAAATGAAAAGTTAAATATAGATATTCACAAGATATCAATAAATAATGTAGAAGAACTTAAAAAAGTTAAAGAAAAAAAACAAATTGAATTAGAAAAGACTGAGAAAGATAGAATATTAAAACTATCTATCTTAGAAGAACATAAAAAACTTCTTACGTCTAATCAGCTATTATATGAAATTCAGACTAATAGCATTGAGTATATACAAGATAGTGATAAATGTCCAATATGTAGTGGTTCTATTAATAATAAAGGAACTTTGATATCTGATTTAAAACGAGAAAGAGAAAATATATCTAATAAAGAAAATTCAGTAAAAAAAGAAATAAATCTATTGGAAAAAAAATTAAAGAAAACTGAAACAGAACTTGAAGAAAAAAAAGAAGCAAGACAATTAATAGAAGTTATAGATACCATCGTAAATGGAATAATAGAAAAACAATTCAATTTTTATGATGAGATAAATTCTATTCCAGAAGTTTATAAGAAATATGATGAACTAACCAATTTAAATTCAAAGATAGTAGATGATCTTATATCTACAATAACAAAGATAGAAAATAATATTTTTTCATCTAAAGAATTAGTAAAAAATTTTAAAGAAAGAATAGAATCTGAAAAAATTAAATTCAATCAAATGGAGAAAGAAATAAATAGATTCGATAAAGATAAAAACGATATTTTTTGTAAACTTCAATCAAATAAATTAAGTCTACAAAAATGTTGTGATAATTTAAAAGTATTAAATATTGATAATTTATTGGGAAATTTTTATTGTAATAATATTGATGAATTAATTTCAAAAAGACTTAACATTTCAGTAAGAATTGAGGAAAAAACGAAAATTATTGAAAATATTCAAGGAGATATTTCTTTTCTGATTGAAGATATCGAGGAAAGAAGAAAGAAAATAATTAATTTAAGGACTGCAGAAGAGAAACTTAAAGAAAATGAATATTTATTAAAACATCTTCTATTTTTATTAGGAGAAGTAGATGGATTTATTTCTACAGATATTGTTGAAGGAAGATTATCTGATGTTTTAATGAAAAGTACTAATTTTTATTTAATACCTTTTACAGAAGGTAGATATGAAATTACTAACATATCCTCCACAATGAGAAAAATAAAAGATAGAATATCTCATGGCTTAACCTTAACTTTGGTAGATAATAAAGACAACATAATAAAAAATAAAGAACAACTAAGTGGTGGAGATGAATCAGCTCTTGGTCTTGCACTGCGGATTTCTATATCAAAGCTTATGTCAACAATCAGACCTTTCAAACATGTCGAAAAAAAAGTTCCTATGATAAATTTTATTATAATGGATGAACCTATGACCAGTCTTGACGAATTCCGTAGAAATGTGATAATGAATATTCTGATGAAAGATCAAAGCTTTAATCAGATCTTTCTTATCTCTCATGCTGAGATAAATGAAGAAGAGAATAATTATCATTCTATAGTAATTAATGATAATGAAAATTCTAAAAGAATTGTAGAATATTTTCATTAAAATAAACATACTTTTTTAAATGATATATTCAAATTTGTTTGTTATTGTAAACATTTTTTTAATTTATTTTAAATAACCGTTTATAGAAAAGGTTTTACCTATTGAATTTAGATGATGCAATAAAATATCTCAAAGCAATAGCAATAGACCCTACAATGAATAAAATTATTAACCCTGTTGGAACATAATCTATCAAAATAAGACACAATCTCTTTCTTGCATTAGTTGAGGCAAAATCTACCAACAATTAACACGAAAAGAAGCACAATCAATTTATCAAAAATTTTTATTTCTTACTACAATAACAATGAATACTACCTTCAACCTCAATATATTATTATTATTCTGACTGCTGATAAAATAATGAAGTTGTTTGGCCTATCGAATAAAAAAATAGATAATATAAAACTTTTATCAAGTGATATAATTAAAGGAAATATAAATTTAAAATCCTTGAAGAAAAAGAGGATGAGGAAATTATCAATGAATTGACAAAATGGAAAGGAATAGGTAGAGGAACTGCAGAAATATTTTTAATATTTTGCCTTCAAAGAAAAGAAAAGATGCATTTCCTTTAAAAGAAAGACCTTGGAATTAAAAAAGCTATACAAAGGTGGTGGTACTTTAATTCTGAATATCCTGATGAAAAGTATATTATACAGCTTTCTAATATTCGGAAACCATAAGAAGTATAGCTAGTTGGTATTTGTGGAAGTCATCATCAAATTTTGATGTGATATGATGATATTATTACTATTTTAATAGTCTATATAATAAATAGTGAGATAGAAAAAAAAGAATAAAAGATAAACTAGTAAAGGTATTTAAAAATCGTTCAAATCTATGGAATTTGTTATAATTGAAATATCTATTTCTTTTCTGACAATTCTTTAAAATATATAATGATTAATATACTATTATGAATTAAATATAAAGTGAAATTATACAAAAAATTAACAATAATTAACACTATTTTAGGAATAATAGCATCTATTATGATTTTATTCATATACTTTTTTATAAATTCATTAATTGGTATACCTCTTTTAGGGCTTTTTTTAGGAGGTACTATTTTACATGTTTTCATTTTACTTATTATTAGTTTAGCAGGAATAGTTTCTATATTTTATATAAAAAATACGAAATTCTTGGGAATAGCTTTAATTATTTACGGAATATTAGTATTAGCTACTGCTACTTTTTTTGGAATACCTGGATTTATTTTATTTGTTATTGCTGGTATACTAGCACTAAGAGAAAAAAGAATAATAAAAAAATAAAAAGAAATCAAATTGAAAAAGGAATTTTTCTTTAAAATCACATCATATAAATTTAAAATGTAATAAATGCAGATAGAATGCACATGTGTGGTATTGCCTCATCTACTATGGAAATCAAGGCATATAGTAAGTTATAGCTAATACATACAGCAGTAACATGATGAGATTATCAAATTATATCTCTTCTTTTTCATTAATTGACAGAACTTCTCAAGCAAGTTATTTGACTAGGCAAATTTGGACAAGTTGTAGTGAGTGAATTTATACAATTTGATTTCATGTAATTTTTTTATGGAATAATGTTATTAATCAATAAACATTGAAATAACAGAATTATTAATTATCAAAAATACTTCATGAAATTTACAAAATCTTCTATTATTTATTTTCTCCTTGTCTTTGTACCTATTTCAGTTATTTTAGATTTAGTTCATGCTGATCATATTATTTTATTTATAATTGCAGTAATAGCATTAATGCCACTTGCAAAACTCATAGGTGATTCAACAGAACATCTTTCTACACATTATGGATCTACTTTAGGATCTCTTTTAAATGTGACCTTTGGCAATGCAGCAGAAATAATAATTGCAGTAGTAGCTATTAATGCTGGTCTAATAGATCTCGTAAAAGCATCAATTACTGGTGCAATTCTTGGAAATATTATGCTTATTTTTGGTTTGAGTATGATTGCTGGAGGAATTCGTCAAAAAGAGCAATTATTCAGTCGTGAAAATGCAGGGCTTCAATCAACTATGATTTTCTTGGCTATAATTGGATTGGCAATTCCTACTGTCTTGTCAACTACTGTACTAAAACCTGTTGAATTTGAAAATCAACTTAAAATACAATTTTTAAGTGATTCATTAGCAATTTTATTATTATCAGTATACATAGCTGGAATTGTATTTACTTTTTTTACTCATAAACATTTGTTTGTTTCTCCACACATGGAAGGAGAAAATAATAATCATATTATTGATAATAGTAAACATTGGGATAAGAAAAAGGCATTCTTTATGCTAGCTATTAGTATGGTTGGAGTTGTGGTCATAAGTGAAATTTTAGTTGGATCTGTAGAAGAAACCAGTAAGCAGTTTGGTTTTGGAGAATTATTTGTTGGAGCTATTATAATCGGAATAGTTGGTAATGCTGCAGAACATAGCAGTGCTATTATACTTGCACGAAAAGGTAAAATTGATTTATCTATCGGAATAGCAGCCGGTTCAGGAACACAAATTGCATTATTTGTAGTGCCAATTTTGGTAATATTTGGAATAATTTTAAATCAGCCGTTTACACTAGAATTTACTATTTATGAATTAGTTACATTGTTCCTTGCAGCTATTATTCTTAATCTAATTGCACATGACGGTAAAAGTAATTGGTTTGAGGGAATAATGCTTACTGCAGTGTATATTATTATTGCTATGGGCTTTTATTTTATTGGATAATAATTAAATTCAAATAAAAATAAAAACAATTTCTCCTCAAGATATTCAAAATTAATTTCTAAACTTTAGATTTTCTTCCTTGCATTACTATTTTTCTATAGTAAAATATGTAATTTCAAATGTTATATGGAAATAAAATATTTATTTTAGTAGTTTTTACTCAGTCAGTTTTATAATAAAATATTATTATAAAGGCATATTTTCTAATTCCTCTATGCTGTGAAAGTTAGAAAACTATCCTAGTCCTAGCATGTCACATAGTGATTTAGGAAAGAATTTATTACATTGTGAAGCAAATTCACCTTGTTTAGGTAAAGGTTTTTGATCATATTGTTGTAATAGTGAAGATTCATCTTCTGAAACTCTAGGACCTAATACTATATCGACATCCACTAGTTGGTTATTCCTCAATATTTTTAATTTTACAGTATCTCCTACTTTTTTCTCTCTTTCTAGATAAGTTAGAATATCATCAATTTTTCTTACCTCTTTATCATCTATTGCTATTATTACATCACCATTAGAATCTATTATTTCTCCCCTTTGATTATATGTTATAGTTCCCTTTTGTAATTTGCCTGTTTGTGCAGCTGGACTACCAGCAGTAATATCAGTAATTAGAAAGCCTTTTGATTCTTTCAAACCAAACATATTAGCCAATTGAGGAGTGATATCCATACCAACCACACCAAGATATGGGTGAAGATATTTTCCTGATGATATGATTGATTGAATAACTTTCTTTATTGTATTAGATGGTACAGCAAACCCTATTCCTGCATAAACACCAGTATTGGAATATATTGCAGAATTGATTCCTATTACTTCACCTTTCAAATTTAATAATGGCCCACCAGAATTGCCAGGATTAATTGCAGCATCTGTTTGTATAACGTCAGGAATATTAAAAGTCGTAGCAAATTGAGGAAATGGAGAATTGCTACTATCAGCTGATGGTAGCAGTCTTCCTAGACCACTAACTACACCCACTGTTAAAGATCCAGATAATCCAAAAGGATTACCAATAGCTACCACAGTATCTCCAACTCGGAGAGAAGAAGAATTACCCAAAGGAATTGGATTAAGATCTATATCTATTGGATCTAAAAGTTTGAGAATAGCTAAATCACTATAAGGATCATTACCAATTAATTCTGCCTGATATGAATTCCCATTTAAAAAAGTAACTAAGTAATTATTATTATTATTATTACCTTGATTAAAAGCAACAACATGATTATTTGTTATTATATGACCCTCTTTATCATAAAGAAAGCCAGAACCTAAACCTTGCTGTGCATTAGAAAGAGGATCAATAACAGTTATTTGGACTACGGATTTAGATGTTTGTGAAAATAAATCCTGAATTTTTAACTCTGTAGTCTTATTTTGTTGTAATATATTGTCAGATATTTGACCAACTGCATAATTTGTATTAATACCATTAGAAAATAGGAATGTCAATAATATAAAAAATGACAAAAATAAAATAACAGATAATTTTAACACTTTAATTATTAATTAATAAAGGTAATATTAATTTAATTATATGATATTCTATTATGTTAAATAGTTAAAATATAATAACAAATTTCTTATTATCAAACTGAAATAATAATCTGATTTTACAATTTATTATATTTTTGTTATTATTTTATTTATTTAAATTATATTATCGAAATATTTCAAAATTTGTAATACAATATAATCTATTTATAAAAAATTTAATGTAAAAAATTTTAACGATTTAATATATAACAATTATGATTTTTATCTTTACAATTTGATTTAATATGTAGACAAAAAATGGAATAAAACTATTTACATAAAAATTTAATAGTCATTATATAAAATGAAATTTTAAATAATCACGGATTTTACTCTTCTTATATAATGAATATAAATATTAAGTTATAATATCGTAATTTTATTTATCATAAACAAAACAATAAATACTTCTTCAGATGTGATAGCTAAAATATCTGATTTATCTGTTAATCAAATACTCTTTAATGAAACTATACTGACTAACCAAATTTCGCATATTCTAGATATATGAAAAATGCTGATTTTCAAGCATAATTAACCTATCTTATCAGTAAGAATTTGTAAACGAATTTTAGTTAGTCAGTATAATATGACTATGAACAATAAAACAGAAATTTCCAAAAACTCTGATACTTCATAAACATGTGTAATGCCTGAATGTCCAAGTAGAAATACATGTATACAAATATGCCCTGAATCTTTTCCTTCTGTTTAATAACCTCTATAAGATTAAAATAATCCAATTTTATTTGTACCTATATATAAGAGAGGTTCATGAGAACTATCTCTATCTCCAACAAAGTAACCATGACCATTACCATCACACAAATCTGAAATATTCGTTCCTGAATTCAAAAGATAATTTTTAACATCTTTTGGAGATGCTTCTGGATGTAAACTAATGTATAATGCTGCTGCTCCTGCAACATGAGGTGCGGCCATACTTGTACCAGTTAATTTTGTATATGAATTTGATTTAAAAGTAGAATATATCTCTACACCTGGTGCTGATATATCTACTACTTCCCCAAAGTTACTAAAACTTGCCAACTTGTCATCTGCACCATATGGAGTTGATGGTCCGTCCCCTCCACATTTTCCATCAGTATCTGCTATTGCCGATACTGTTATTACCTCTGGATTATTAGCTGGAGTAAATGTTCTGGCATTTTTTCCTTCATTACCGGCAGCAACTACAATGGTAATACCATTTTTTATAGTATTTTGTATTGCAATATCTAATGCTCCTGATTCACACTCACAACCTAAACTCAAAACTGCGACGTCAATCTGATTTGAATTTTGATTAATGTAATCCAATCCTTTTATAAGAGTAGATATCTCTCCCATTCCCGAACTTTCCAGTATCTTAATAGCCCATAATCTTGCTCCAGGGGCAATACCTACAATACCAAAAGAATTATCTTTGGCAGCGGCAATTCCTGCAAG
>JAATVJ010000417.1 GCA_014523515.1 Nitrososphaerales archaeon TH1177
AGAGAGTTAAGCAGATAAAAGAAAGTGTTACCCATATTGGTAAGTGAATCTGTTACCTATCTATGCAAGTACAACAATTAGTCATTCTTAAAAAATGAGAAGAGTATTTGATTTATAGATTTTTGTTTTGTATGAATTATATTTATTATAATTGAATTTGATTGTAAATAACATCTTATTTTATATGTTAACTATCATTATATCAAGCAAGATAATTACAATAAATTCTATATGTAACTCGTGATATTGTTTCATTGAATCAACAGAGAGGATAAACAAAGAATGCACTTTAAGAAAAAGAGATTTTCATCAGAGTTTACAAGCCTCTCAATTTTAGAATATCTCTATCTAAATTCTCAAAATATACCAGTATCAAAATATAATATTATTAATAATACGCCACTCATACAGAAACAAAGACCAGTTAGAGTAAACCTTATAATTTTACTGCTAGAAAGTAATGGATATATAAAAAAATTAAACACATTTTCAACTTCAACGTTTTACCAAATAACTGAAAAAGGAAAAGAGGCTTATTCAAGTTGGATAAGACATTATCTAGAATATGCAAGAAGTATTTCAGATTTGGAAGGTAATGAATAATATCAGTATTTTAGGTAAAATTAGTTGGAAATTGTTCATGTGAATTTAAAGACGGTTTACTCATTAGGATGATTTGGTCTATTTTGACTCTTTTATTATTGTTAATTTGATTTACAAATAGATGCGCTTCCTCTGATATTTCTTCTCCAATTAAAATTACTAATCCAATATTGTAATGTGTATTAGATACATATGAGCCTAAAGATTTTATAAGATTTTCGACAGTTTTTTTATCTACAGTTACGTCAACTATTTTGATTAATATCATTCCAAATTCATCTAAGACCTTCTTAAGCCTAGTTGTAGGAGGAAGGTTGTCAGCAATCATAGCAACATCGAATATGGTATTTTTGTCAAGTGACACATCTAGGAATTCTGTTAAATCCGATTTAGTTGATTCCTTGTATTCCTTAAAAGGTTCAGTTATTTGTCCAATTGATAATACTACTGCCTTCAAGGCTTCTTCTTTTCTTCTGTTTGCCATTATGATTTTCATAGACGTAGTTATAGTGTTTTTCTCAAACATATCATTCCACTTATCAAGAACTTTTCTTGATTTTATAACCAAGCTAATCAATGGTGCTAATACTAATACAAGTATAATTGAGAGAATGACATCAACATGATAATCAACATCCTCTGAATAAAAATAGTCCAAAATGCCACTAATATTAAGTATTGACAAGACTGTGATTGAGACAATTATAGCCATAACTACATATAGATTCTTTTCAACTGAATGAATTAATTTTGCTGATGTAATACCAAATCTAGTAGTAAGTATTAATGACTGGTGAGAATTATAAATATCATTAAAATCTTCAAAATTTTCTTTTTTACTAGACATCTTATGTGATTAATAATTCTAGCCAGATATAAAACTGCAATCATAACAAAGTTATGATCAATCATAACTTATTTAATACTGAATTAATATAGTTTTAAAATTCATGTATGATTAATGATAATGAGATTTTTTACTTTATACATAGTGACTGCATCAATACTGATATTTTCATTTATTTATTTCTACTATCCTCTTTTAGAAAAAACAGGAACAAGTTTTTTAGCATTTGGTATTGAATCTGAACACGAGACAGAAGAAGGAGAAGAAGAACATGCAATGGAAGAAAATATGAATGTGGAGAAGGGTTTTTCACCTGCTCTATCAAATTCGGATGTAAAAGTAATTAACAATTCACAAGTTAGTGATCTTTCGCTATCCGGTCTTAAAAGCATAGGCTCTCCCGTTCTTGGAAATCTATCTGCTCCTATTACGATAATAGAATTTGGTGATTTTCAATGTCATTTTTGTGGTAGATTCGCAAAACAAACCGAACCATTGCTTAACACAACATACTTTCAAACAGGTAAAGTAAACTTTGTGTTTAAGCATTTTGTGACTCATGGTTCCGACTCCTTTAATGCTGCCCTTGCTTCTCAATGTACAAATGATCAAGGCAAGTTTTGGAACTATTATAATAAACTTTACTTGAATCAAGGTGAAGAAAATTCTGGTTGGGTTAGTGTTGAAAATTTGAAAAAATTTGCTACTGAAATACCTGGAATAGATAAACAAAAATTTAATTCCTGTCTCGACACTCAAAAATACAAATCTTTAGTTGAAAGTGATACAAAATTTGCATTCGGATCAGGCTATCAAGGAACACCTACTTTTATAATTGAAAATAGTAACGGGACCAATCAAGAAATATTGGTGGGAGCATATCCATTCCCATCATTTCAGGTAATACTTGAAAAGAAATTATCGGGGAGTTAATTTTAAATGAGAGATAAAAAGATAAAGTCATCATCAATAATTAATAGACAGAATTCTCTCATTCTTTCCTTCAAGATGGTCTTTTCAAGATGGTTGTATGTATTAATAGCGGGAATAGTAGCATCTGTATTATGGATTCTCTTTAACATATTTGACCAATTGTTATTCTTTTCACCAATAGTAATATTTTATCTTCCAGATGATGCAATAGTAAGTTTTATTATTTCAAATATAACGGCTATTCTTTTAGGCATCGTAATTAGTATGAACGTATATGTTTTTAAACATTCAAAACTAAGAATAAATCTTACTTCACTTTTTTCATGGTCAAGTATAAGCGTAATTTCCAGTGCTTGTGCTAGTTGTTCTTCAATTGGACTATTGCTTGTTACTACATTGGGTGGAATAGGTGTATCTGCATTAACTTTCTTATCCAATTATCAGATACCTATTAGATTAGTTTCTATAATGCTTTTGATTTGGGCTTATTATTCAATTAGTAACAAATTAACTAAAAGTTGTAAATTTAATTATAATAATGAAGGAGATAAAGTATAAGTAAAAAATTATTTTGATGTAAAACTTTATTCTAATTCTAACAACATTTCCAAAATTGTATTGATTTCATTCAATTTTTTAATAAATTGAAATTTATTGAAGAATTCAATTCTATCACTTAAAAAAAATCGTTATCAATTCAATCCAAAAGGTTTTCTAGAAATACATTATATTAGATCAATATAAAAATTATTTGGCATAACATATCCTTCATTTTATCATCATCTTAAACAAGATAACAAGGCTATATAATATAGTATATAGAATCTGCCTTTTCTGACTATTTTGACTTTTTTTTGATTTATTTGACAGTTTTTCTGACAGATTTGACTCATCTTTAAATGTATTAATGTTAAAAAATAATATGCCCAGAATTATATCTACTGATGAAAAATTATCTGTAATTGAAGATTGGCTTGCTGGAGAAACTAGAGAAGACATTGCTATAAAACACAACATTGGCAGTGGAACTGTTTATAATATTGTTAATGAATGGAGCAATAGCATTGGCATTGAAAAAGCTGATGTATCGAGAGAATTAGCAGCAAAAAAAAGAAAAAAGATTTAAGGAATTATTGATAATAATATATACCAGAATTGTTTGTTTCTAAACTTGTGAAGACAAAAGACTTGCAAAAATTGTAGGTAGGAGTTGAATATACCTGTTTAATATTAAGTTAGAATTAGACAGTTGGTTATCGCTAGCCTCATTAGGTTTATCTATAATGTTTGTTTTACTGATATCTTCTTTTTATAATTCCTTGATAGGAGAGGAAGGAAAAGGTCCAGAAAGATTTGTTGATATACAGGGAGTTATGATCAAGGCAATTTCCATTTCTGCTGCTCCATCAATAATTTTAGCAGGAATAGCCTTTGGTCTGTCAAAAAACTATGGTAATAAGTTAACGGGAGTATTATTGTCATTTGCAGGAGTTGTATTTATTCTAGGAATGATAATAGCTCTTTCTATCAGTTCTTCTATCCCTAATGAATTTTTTCAACCTATACTTGTTCTAGTTCCTTATATTTTTATACCAGCAGGTATAGGAGTAATTATTATCGGAATCTTTCTTTACCTGAAATCTAAAAAGGGAATTAAAAAACCAGAGATTTAATTGAAACTATTAATATTGAAAAAATTGAGATAGAAAAACAAATCTTCCTATTTATGTAAATACTAACTTGTTTTGTGAAAAATTATCAATAAAGTTACGCCAAAACATATTCTCATAACACTATTCTAATTATGTTTACTTTTAGGTAAGATACAATTAACGATGGTAATTAGAACATTTTGTAATTTCATAACCTATATGTACATATACTGAAGCTAAAACCAAGAAGAATTACAAAGAATTCAAAATTATAAATTTGGATATTCTGTTTCTTTAAGAGTCCAATTTATTATCATAAATTATAATAGATCAGACATAACTATAATTTTACTACTTAACTTGACTTTAGGATTAATCAATTAAAAAAATAATCTGATTAATTATAGAATAATTCCTCCTAATATGAACTACAATTAAATCAATTTCTAAATTGTGATATTATTTTTTTATTCCTACAGTAATTTTATTTATTTATCAAAGAGAAAATTTCCAAAAAAATATTTCATGATTCTATTATTCTTCTACATATGACCTTTAATATTAATTCTAATACAAAGTAAAAGAGATAACCTATACAAATAATATATATTATTTTCAACTCTCAATTTCAATATTTAATAATTCTTTTATAATATGCAAACATCTATTTGTAAGGTTTCTATTAGTTGTAAAGAATCCTCTATATCGGCTTGGTTTAAACTCTTCTGCAATTAAAGCACATCCTTCATCATTGGCAATAGCGATAATAACCCAATTATTTTCTAACCCGGAATTAGTAAAGTCTATAATCTCAACATTTGATAAATTTATTCCTTGAGCCAATCCCTTTCCTCCTATTAAATATGTTTTTTTTGATAATGGAGAAATAGTAGCATATTGTTCTGCTACAGAATTAAAGTTACTTATCCTTTGAAATAGAGATATTAATACAAATTTATTAAATGGTGGTTTTATACGTAAAATATTTTCTAGTCCTTTACTTAGTAAAAGCATGTTTTTTCTTGATGTCGTATAAAAGCATTCATGCCAGCTATCAGGTGCTACAAAGTAATTATTAGGATAATTTAGAGTATTATTGTAATCCGCCTGGATTTGTTCATCAGGAATATTTTTTCCTTTAAAATCTGATATTAATTCTGTAAAGGGACTAAGATTATTTGAACTTTGTGAGTTATAAATTTTAGACATAGAAAAAATATAGTAATCTCTCTAACATATTAGGATTTCTTAAAATTCTCACCTTTACGTTAAATGCTAAAGAATTTGAAATGAAAAAAAAGCTTAAGATATTTTATTTATTAATTACTATAATAAACCCAATCAATATTATAAATAAAATTTTTGTAACTATATAAACAAAAATCAACATGGCTTGTATATATAATAAAATTTTTCTAAATATTGAACTAAGATGAGTAGAAGCATCTAAATTAAATTAATTTTAAAATAATATATTTTGTAACCTTATTAAAAAGGTATTATTTTTTTACTTATCTAGTTAGCAAATCCCTTATTATATAACACATCTAGTAAGAAAAAGGTCTTGTTTGTTAAACGGAGATATTTAAAAACTGTTGTATATATGTAAGTCATCCTGATTACTGAAAGATATTTACAATTGTACACTTAGAAGTATCTAAAAAATTAAAACATAAATAAGAGAGCTATATTAACTGAATTATATCTAATTGAATAATTGATTATAGATACCTTATAATTTTATTACATTTTTCTTGAATTCTAAAAATTTATAATACTTTATTACATATAATCTTATGGTTAAATCATATGTTCAAAAGAATGATAAAAAATTATAGCCTATAACATATTCTTAAGTGGATATAAATTTTTCCATCTGTAATAGTTTGTAGCATAATTTTTATCATCTTCTTCCAATTATTCTAACACATGCCAGCAAACAAATCATGGCATGATTATAATGAATCTTTGATAGAACGTGGACGTGTTCTAATAGATTTAGATTTCATCAAATCAACCAA
>JAATVJ010000418.1 GCA_014523515.1 Nitrososphaerales archaeon TH1177
AAAAAATAATTAATGCTTTTCTGGTTCTCTAAAATATCCTTCCATCACTATTTCTGTCAACGGTTTTCTATCATTGGGAAATTCAACTTCCTGAAGTTTAGGTGGAAGATTTTCTTTAGGTCCTCTCTTTCCAATAGCAATCATCGCCATAACATCATAGCTTTCAGGAATGCCCAACTCTGTCTTAGCTCTTTGATAGTCAAATCCTTGCATCCCATGGGTAGCAATTCCCCGATCACATGACTCTAAAGCTAAATTTTCCCATGCTGCACCTGCATCAAACTGATGTGTAATGGAAGGCTTTTCATTATATTCAAAATTCTTTCTTGAAATAACAACAACTAAAGCAGCAGCATTTTTAGCCCATACTTTATTGCCTTCATACAATAGATCAAAGAGTTTATTCCAACTTTCGGTATTTCTTTTTGCATAGATAAACCTCCATGGCTGATTGTTGTATGATGATGGTGCCCATCTAGCAGCTTCAAAAAGTGACATCAAGTCATCATCATCTATATCTTCACCTGTCATGGATCTAGGTGACCACCTATTAATAAATAAGGAATTAATTTTGTGAGATGGTTTTCTTTTATGATCAATTTCTGAATTAAGCATGTGATGAGATAGAAGAACCGCAATATATAAAAATGCAAGTTTATTCAGATACTGCAAGAGTATTGCTTTACTTATTTGATCGTATCATCATAGCTCTAAAAAGAGTTTAGATGATATTTACAAAAATAGGGAAACTCCTTTTATTTATAGGAATGGCCATAGATCCTGCATTGGCTGGAATATATTTACATTCATTCTATATTTCGGTAGAAGAAATTGCTGTATTATCATAATCAGAATCTTCCATATGATTTTTGTTCCATATGCCATGGTTCCAGCCAATATCGTTAACAATTCTTTGTTTCTAAAGAAACTAAATATAAAACTAAAAATTGATATTCTTTTAATATTGGAAATAGTAAAATATCTTTCATTTCATTTTAGTTCATTTCATTTATGCTTTTAAAACCAGAAAATTTTATTATTACATAAATATTATACGGTTAGTACGAAACATTCTGTTATCATCCAGGAATTTATACCAGACGAAAAAAAAGAAGTTTTATTCCAGAGGTTGTTAAAATACAAAAATGAGATAACGTGAAATGGATAAATGTAGGTAAGGATTTTCATAATTTATATTTTTTGGGCTGGTAAAAGATCTTTCAAAAGTTGAAATCTTAGAACAACTACAAATAAATCAGGAAGTTCCACATGAAGCGAAAACTGGAAGTGGCTATTCTCTTAACTTTTAGTTTCCCATATTTAGAGATTGGTTTAATGAACATTCCTTCAATACCAGAATGTTTGATGATGAGATTTTAGAAAAAATTGTAATTGTAAAAAATATTATTGGTTCCAAATTTATTAATAGTATAATGACTTGAAATAATTCATGAAACATTATTTTAAAACAGTAGAAATACAAATAAGTAGTATAAATGATAAGTATAATATAACCTATATAAATGATAAAAGTAGAAATAAGAAAAGCATCTGATTTGAGTTTCAAAGAACTTAAAGAGTTCAAAGAAATAAATGATGCTTTAGAATATTGCTTCGATTTTCATTATCAACTTATAATAGAAAAATCATCGTTAGATCCAAATAATATACCTAATACTAAACCAGAATATGATTATGAGATAATAATATATGACCATTATGTTGAATAATTTTACTCTATAACTTTTGTATTTTTATCTACTATATTGATATATAGTATAAATCTGGTTTAGTTTACTTGTACAAATGTAGTATTAATGGAGAAAATCGAGAGTAATTTGGAAATCAATAGATGAGATTATCAATGAATTAAAGGAAAAGTTAGAAAAATATCGGTAGTTGTAGCAGATAAAGCATATGATAGTGAAGATAACCATGTATTGGTTAGAGAGAAACTAAATGGATCAAGTGTTATACCATCAAGATATGAAAATGTACCTATATGGAAAACAAAAGGCAGATATACAGAAAAGATATGAAGCGTGGTTACAACAACATGATTCTATACAATCAGCCAACAAAGATGAAACTATTGTATCTGTTATAAAAAGATTTTTTGGGGGAACATATAACATCCAGATTAATACAAATGCAGAATAGGAATTGACTTTCAGATGTATAGCATATAATATTCACAGAATGATAAAATTAGTTGTTATGGTGATTGTTTCTACACAGCCTAAATCTCAGCTGAGGATTAATATTTAAAGAATTATAGAAGAAAAAGATAATTTTATTGTAGAGAGAGATATATTTAATTATCAAAGATGTAATTTCGTCTTACCTTTTAACAAAAATTTCATCAAATAAAAGTTTATGGAAGTATAGTAAAACTAAATGATTTAACTACTTGGCTATTCAATGATGTTGTCAGCAAAGAGCCTTCTGGTTTAACTTCTATACTATATAACAAAATGGCATTTCCGTTTACTTCACCTTCTGCTACTACTTTATATTGCTTCCCTGTTCCACTACGTTCCTGAACTGTGGTTTTATCTCCTGGTTCAAGTACTGTTGGTAAAACTCTATTCATACATTGAGGAGTCATTATTTCTTCTACGATATTATTTAAGTTTGTAGAAAAGTCAGAATTGCAATTACC
>JAATVJ010000419.1 GCA_014523515.1 Nitrososphaerales archaeon TH1177
CGTCAGAATTTATCGTACTGGAAGAAGTATGGCACAGAGCCAAGAATGAAGGTCGTGTTGTACAGTATTATTGATCAGTTACAGATTTCAGAAATAAAATATCTCAATATTTCTGAACAAAAAGATTTCATCTCAATATGATAAACTACTTGTTGGAAGGTGTCAGCTAACATTTGCTAAGTGGTATAACAGTAAATATTCCAGCAAATAATACAAAGACTAAAAATATTACATTAATTTTTGTTATTGTTGATTTTACTATCTTCACTATTTAGTAAATTTAATTATAATATATTTAAAATATGAATGATTATAAAAGATTTTTTGAGGATAAAGTTATGATAGATGATTTTTTAGAAATAAATTTAGTAATACAATATCATATATACTTTAGATAATGAAAAACATGTCTTAAAAAAAGTAATTTTTCTGAAATTATTTATTATTGCAAAAAAAGGACCATTTAAATTAACGAAAGTTAAAGTTAAATAATGGGATATAGTTGATAATCAAATGTCTCCTACTTTTCCATCATATTTAGAAAAACAGTATGTATCTAATATTAAAAAATTTAAAAGAATAATTGTTAAAGCTTTTATGACAAAAATATTATTTTGTATTTTTGCCTTAACTATTTTTTCTATACCTTTGTTGTTGTCACCAATGCCAAAAAATATTGAAGCACAAAAAGCAGAATCAGAAATAGAAGAAGAAATATGTATATCATATAATAAATCAGAAAAATTAATTTCTATAACTTGTAAATATGCTGATTTTGCTGATGTTAGTAGACAAATTACCGATCCTAGCATTTTGAAACCTGACACAACAATAACAACTAATACTAATACTTCTGAAAATAGTAATAATGAAAAAGTTTGGTTACTTAATGCAGGTTTAAAAGTAGAAGAAAATGCACTATTGGGTATTAATTCAAAAGATGTAACATGGCTAAAGATGATCCCATCTAAAAATTCACCAAATGCAATTGAAGTAGATGGAACTCTCAAAGTGGATTCTGTAAAAATAACATCTTGGAATCCAAAAACAAATGATTATGTTAGATTTCCAGAAAATGCAAAAGAAGATCAAACATTGTATACAATTATACCAAGACCATATATAAAAATTGAGGAAGAAGCAACAGGACCTACTGAAATTACCAATTCTGAACTTGCATACTTGGGATATAGTTGTAGTGGCTGTGGTGGGGTTACTTTCAATGGTGGAGAAAATAGTATACTAAAAAATAATGATATCCATCATATTTACAAAGGTTTCTATTCTAAAGGTATGGGATATATGTTAATTGAAGGAAACCACGTATATGGCAATGAAAAATATGGAATTGACCCTCATAGTGGAACTCATGATATGATAATTAGAAATAATACTGTATATAATAATTATAATGCAGGATTAATATGCTCTGCTGATTGTTACAATATTCTTATAGAAGGAAATAAGGTACTTAATAATGGTCATGGTGATTATAAAAGAGGAATAGCAATAAGTAAAAATACATATAATTCTACAATAAGAGAAAATACAGTATATAATCACGATGTATGTGTCCATATTGGAAGAGATTCTCATGATAATAGAGTATATGATAATAAACTTACCAATTGTCGAGATGGAATAGCTGTAACAATAAATTCATTTAATAATGAAATATACAATAACAAAATTGAAAATGTTAGCAATGGATTAGTTGCAATTTTAAATTCTAATGATAACAAATTTTATTCTAATACTATTAGTGGAATTCAGAATGAGGAAATTGTAATTGAAGAAGATTCGAAAGGAAATATATTTGATAACAATATAGTTCAAGATCTCAATTTTAATCTTTATGATGAAGCCATTGCACAAGAAGAAGAAGAAGAACAAAAACCAATTATCAAAGACCCAGATCTACAAGCAGAACTATTAGTAGAGGGACTATCCTGGCCTACAAGTATGACATTTATTGATAATAACAATATTTTGGTTTTAGAAAAGGATGAAGGAACTGTACGACTTGTTTCAAATGGTAGTTTGCAAGAAGAACCAGTACTGGAAGTAGATGTAAATACTAAAGCTGAACGTGGACTTTTGGGAATTGCTATAATGAATAAGGATGCTATATTTCTATATTATACAGAATCCTCCAAAGATGATGATGAAGTAAAGAATAGAATTTACAAATATCAATGGAATGATGAAGAAAGACGTCTTGTTAATCCTACTTTGATTTTAGAGTTACCTGCAACTCCTGGTCCAGATCATGTTGGTGGGAAAATGACAATTGGACCTGATAATTATCTTTATGCAGTAATAGGAGATGTTAAACATGAAGGCAAACTTCAGAATGTTGCAAATGGACCCGATCCTGATGATACTGGAGTCATATTAAGAGTAAATCCAGGGGATGGTTCTCCAGCTCCTGATAATCCTTTTATAAATAATGATGACGACAATAATCTATTATCATTATTAAATAAGTATTATGCTTATGGAATACGTAATAGTTTTGGAATAACATTTGATCCTATAACTGACACATTATGGCAGACAGAAAATGGACCAACTGAATATGATGAGGTAAATGTAGTTAAACCTGGTTTTAATAGTGGGTGGCAGAAAGTTATGGGACCTATATCCAAAACCGGTATTACAGAAGATGAATTAGTTAACTTTCCAAATTCAAAATATGCTGATCCTGTATTCAGCTGGTTTCCATCTCTTGGAATTACTGATATTGAATTTCTAAATTCATCCAAACTTGGAGATAATTATGCTAACAATATTTTTGTTGGAGATATCGGCGACCTAACTGAAGGAAATCTCTATTATTTTGAAGTCAATGAGGATAGAACAGGAATAAAATTTGATAATAGTAGTAGTAGTAGCAATAGCAGTGGTAGTAGCAATCAAGCCGGACTAACTGACCTAGTGGCTGATAATGAAGAAGAAATGTCTGCAACAACCCTTGGAACAGATTTTGGTGGAATAACAGATATTGAAACTGGTCCAGATGGATTTTTATATATACTGACATTAGATAGAGAATCAGATGGTGAAGGCAAAATCTATAGAATTGTATTATCTCAATAATATTTTCAATATTTGGTTTTTCTCTTTTTACATTATTGATAAAATTGTCTACAACAGTAGATATAAAAGACTATTTGTTTCATGAGGTATATGAGTAATTTGTAGTTTTTCAATTGTAATATAGAGATAATTGAAGATAAATTTGATTTATGCTTTTATATTGTTAAGGTAATCTAAAAAAATATAAAATGTTATCTTCTTTATTGCTATAACACTAGATTCTTATTTTTGCACCACTATCTGTATTACTTGCGACAGGCCCGTACTTTTCTCTGGTTATCTAACTTAGCTGTTAAAATAGATGATTAATTGATAACGTGGAGCATTCTCTACTTGTATTACTAAATTCATTTTTAAAAAATATTTAATGATAATTTTTATTCTGATGTGAATAAATAAATGAAATAATAAATCAATAAAAACAAAGAAAAAAAATTTATGTATCTTCTATATCTGTATATTCTTCTTCTGCATTAGTGTTTGGTTCCGCATTATTAAATTGTTGCATCATATCTGTATAATCTTCTTCTATTTCTGTATAATCTTCTTCTTCTTCATTAGTATTTGGTTTCATAGTATCAAATTGTTGCATCACTTGAGGATCTGCCACCGCAGCTTTGAATATTTGGTTCTCTGCTTTTAATATATTAACTTGAATTCTAGTAAGAGTATCCAATGCTTTATCAATATCTGAATCAGCTATGGCATTGATAGCTTTATGTAAAACACTTAGAAATTTAGTAGGCGAAGGTTCTATTAGTAATAATTGTGATTCAACATCTCTAACACCTGTTAGTGCTTCTTCGAGATTTCCATCAACTATTGCTAACTTTGCTTGCATCAAAGTATCCTTTAATTCAAAGATATCTACTTTCATTAATGCCTGAGCGGTGACATTCATGGTTTGATTTTCTTGTTGTTGTGGTAGTGCTGTTTGGTTAGCTGAATTAGTCTGAGCTTGTACGTTTTCTAGCAATGACGGAATAGACAAGAGAGCAAGTGGAATTACCACATATACAATAATATTTTGATATTTCATTTGAATAATATAGTAGGAGATTATTTATATGACTTATTAATAAAATCTCACATAGAATAACAAAATCGAATTTTCTGAAAGACTTTTATAATACTGTTTTAAATTATATATTTATTACTACAATTGGATATAACAAACAATGTGCAACATTTTTCTGAAGATGTAATTCTAAATAATAAGTAAAATAAAAACAATGAATCTATATTTTGTAGAGGTCTACATGGTTGAATATGTTTCCAAAGCAGATAATCCCATGCACCTAACCTAATTCCAGATGATGCCATTGTATACACAATTCCTTTGATTCTTCGGTAAGGATATTGACAAAGTTGCTGGATCTCTTCTATTGTAGGTGCTCTATCATCAGCATGTATTCAAATTTTTGGTAACCCTCTAGTAATCTTCTTCCATGGAATAGCAATATCAGACATTTCACAAAATAATTTTATTGCTTTTATGAAATTTCGTAAAGTTGCACCTGAAATCTGTTCTTTTTCTACTCTTTCTTTTTGATATTGTAAGAATCTAACTATGCAATTAAACGCCCACATAGGATCTTTCATTCCCTTATCTGCAAAATAATTACATCTTTCTTCTATTGTAAGATTAGATTTTAAATTATTATAATTAAAGAAAATTCTCAATCTTCTAAGATAATAATAATAATAATCTCTTGTCACAAGACCGTTGACAAGGAAGCCCTCTCTCTTTAGAGGAGGGAGGAATTGTCAACTTAAAAACACTTAAATTTTATTGAGTGTATTTATCAATACTGTATAAGAATGGTCTTGCAATCTCTAATGATAAAACTTGAATCTACCGAAGAGGATAAGGTCAAATTATTAGAGACAATACAAGAATATAATAAAGCGTGTAACTTTGTTGCTGATAGAGCATTTACATTAAAACTTTCAAATAAATTTAAACTACAAAAAGAAGTATACAGAGAAATAAGAGAAAGATTCAATTTAACTGCACAATTTGCTATCAGAATTATCAGTAAAGTAGTGGAAGCATATAAAAAAGATAAAACTATTAAACCAACATTTAAAATATTAGGAAGTATTCAATATGACCAAAGAAATTCAAGAGTATGTATAGATGAAGTCTCTCTAATGACATTAAAAGGAAGATTAAAACTTAAGGCCAGAGTAGGAGATTATCAGAGAGTTAGGTTTGATAGGGTAAAAGGACAGTGCGACTTAATCTATAGAAATAATACTTTCTATTTAATTGTAGTGGTGGATGCACCAGAGAAATCGGAATATGATGCTACTGGTATTTTGGGAATTGATTTAGGTATTGAAAATATAGCAACTGATAGTGACAGGCAAATATTTGAATCTAAAAAAGTTGAGGAAAAAAGGCAAAAATATCTTAGATTGAGGTCAACATTACAGAGAACAGGAACTAAATCAGCAAAAAGAAAATTAAAAAGATTATCAGGAAAGGAAAGGCGATTTAAAAAAGATACAAACCATGTAATATCTAAATCCATTATCTCAAAGGCTAAAGGCACAATTAGAGCGATAGCTATTGAAGACCTGAAAGGTATTCGTTCTAAAGTAACTGTTATCAGCAGAGGTAGCCAGAGAGATAAATATTCAAAATGGGCGTTTGGAGAACTAAGAAACTTTCTGACATACAAGTCAAAAATAGAGGGGGTACCGTTGATAGTGGTTAATCCAAAGAACACGTCAACACAATGCCCTGAATGTCAATATACAGACAAACAAAACAGAAAGGCAAGAAATGAGTTTCAATGTATTGGATGTGGATATAATGAAATGTCAGATTATGTAGCAGCAAGAAATATTGTTATTAGGGCTGCTGTCAATCAGCCTGTTGTAGCACCTGTTCTGGTAGTTACAAGCCATGATGCTTTAGCACATGGTAGTTGACTTGTGATCTAACTGCATATACAAATAATGAATATGCATTAGATTCTTCCAAAGTTTGTTCTATTATTTTCATTTTACTTTTTTTTTGATTCACCTTATTTTTTTACTTTTAAGAGTGAATTTAATTAGTAGAGAACTAATATCACAATGGGGCCAGTAGGATGTGAAACAAATTTGACATAATTTTTAGACCCACACAACATATTATCTCAAGCGGGTTCGGTGGAAACCATGAGGAATTCCAAATGGGTTAATTAGTTTAATTGAATTTAATATTAATTATCTCTATTTGTAATTTCTCAATTTTTTAGATAATATTTAAAATATATCAAATATTTTTGAATACAGAAAAGTAAGTTATACGATTTCAATCCTTTGAACCAATTGATTATAAGAAAAATAACAGATAATCAATAGTCATATGCCAAAATATTATAAAAGTTAATTGATGGCTAAGATAATGGAGATAATTTCCATATCTACCAAAATTATATAATAGTGATACTTCATATACAACTTTAATTTTCCAATATTTTTATAAAAATATACTTCTACATTTTATATACTAAATCATGCCCAAGCAAATATGGACATTTTATTAAAAATAACAGGAATATCAGTTGAAAATTTACTGAAAGATTATTCCATGTGATGAGATAGAAATGGCAGATTTAGAGGCCGAACCAAACGCTTGCGTTGTTTCTGCACAATAAAAATATTTTTACTACTATTTTTAACTAATATTCTACTTGAAATTAAACTATTCTTTAAAGAATATTGCCAAAGAACTTTCAGTTGTTATGGACTGACAATCTTTTTGAAGTGTTGATTTTACTAATGTTTCTAAAAAGGATTTTAAAAATAAAGAACCTTTTTTCCCCAAGTCATGATGAATGCTAAACGAATAATTACTATTTTCTGTATCTTTTGAATAATCATATCGTCCATATCCGCAATGTTCTAAATACATTTTGATGAAATCTACAATATTTTTTGAATCAAAGTTTTTCCATTTAAATAGGATAAATTCTTTTGGAGCTTTTTGTCCTATTGTAGTAGCTAATTCTATTACTTTTTTATCATCTAACGAATCTAAAATATATTTAAAAGCGTCTTTGCTCATTGCAATAATTCCAAATCTTTCAGCATATCTTTGCCATTCTACATATTCACCAAATATTTGATTGGCCAATGTATTTAGACTAACTTTTTTTTCTTGAGCTTCCTCTCTTAATTCTTTAAGATAGTCTTCATCTATTCTAAAAGATATAGTAGATGATTTTTTATTCTTTTCAGGAATGATACTTTTTGTTATATCGTCTTTATATTTTATTTTCATTCTTTTGCAGATCGCTGCACTGTAAACGGCTTAGTTAAATAAAAAAATTGTTAAATAAATGATGATATGAGCAATAATATATCAGATTCTAATAATAAAAGGTTAAATCAAAATACTTCAAAAGAAACTTCATTTTCAATTTCAGCTGAAGAGCTAAAGTCAATACTAGATAGTAAACAACCTTTAATGGTATTTGATATAGGTGAAAAG
>JAATVJ010000420.1 GCA_014523515.1 Nitrososphaerales archaeon TH1177
TGTTCCTATTTGTCTTAGACTATTCATGACATCGCCACCTTTTGCTGCAGTACCTTGTGTTAGATCAAAAAGAGCCTGTGTGATCTTATTCTTTTCAAAGGTTCGGAGTTGAGATATCTTTGAAGAAATTGCATCTATAAGTTGATTTTGATCTAGAGTATTCAGATTTTCAAGGGAGAGCAAAGGAGTGCTGGAAGAAGGACCTGGAGTAGTTACAGAAGGAGTAGTAGGAGTAGTATAAGGAGTCAAAGAACCCTGATTTTGACTCATATCTGATTCTAATATTTTGTTTTGCATTTGTCCCAGGATATCAATTGTTTTTTGATTAGGATCAGCAGGTTCCAAATATTTTCTTGTAATCTCTTCTGCTTGAATTTCTTCTTTAGTCAATTGGTTTGTGCTTAATGTTATTTCGCTATCTCCTATTTTTTTACAGGTTTCGGAGTCTAATATTTTCTTACAAGTCTCAAAATCAAATCCTACATTACCGTTATTGTCATCCTCATCATCATCCTTGTCATTATCTTCTTTTGTAGAAATGGTAAAATAATTATTTTCATTTTTGTCCGAGGAAGAAAATAATGATTGATAACTCTCAAAGACTAATAATTGAATACTAAAAATGAAGATTACAACGAGAACAGCTATGAATTTGGATTCTTTGTTCATTATTGATCTATATTATTATGAAGTTACTTTTATTGATTATGTTTATTACTTTTGTTATATTATAAAATTTGATAAATTAATGATGGCAGAAATTACTTTAAAGAGGAATGTAATAATAATAAAATAATTCATCATTCGATTAGTTTAATTTACATTATCATTCGAAATCTGGTGTTTTAATATTTTCTAGCCATATGATCCTCCACCAACAATCTTTTGATAAGATATCAACCTATAATATTAGTATATTAAATTAAAACGCAAATTGCAAGGAATAATAAAAAAAATATTAACCTATATAATAGATAGATATATTTATTAAAGATTAGGATGATGAACATTAAAATCATTCACAAGCAATAGACATAGAGATTAATTTTTTTTATTAACCTTAACTAACGATAATAATCTGATAATAATAATAATAACCAAGAATCAAATATGAAAGGAAAAATTTTATCAATTTTAGATTGTTTTAAGAAAATAAAATAAAAAAATTTTGTTCTACTATATCAATAATACTTTGTATTATTTATTCTCTTTTAATTGTCTTCATCTTCATCTTCATCTTCTTCATCTTCATCTTCATTAATTGCTCCAGTAGAAATACTTATATCATCTGTTCTTTCAGCTTGACCAAGTTGTTCTGCAGCTACTGTATAGGTTGCAACGAATTCCTCACCTTCTATATTGTGAAGTGCTAAACCATTACCTACAAATGGGATTGATGCTGAAAATGATGTGGCATCTTCTGGATATTGAGGTAAGATAAGAGATGATACTACTTGACCACTTCCACCAGGTAATGGCAATATAGTCATAGTTCCAAATTCTGGAGGAATCGTTGGAACTGTTGTTGCTGTATTAAAAGATGACTGTGTCATATTTCTATGCAGGATTTGAACTTCTACAGGTTTAGAAGCTATGAAAGATAATGTACCCTCATAAGTAGGATTTCCTTCTTTTAAGCGCAATATAGTTATGCTTTGATGAGCTTCATGACCAGGGAGAGGATCAGGAGTTGAAGTAACTACTCCTTGTTCTATAATTTTTTGGGCATCCTGGATTGTAGCTGAAGCAATTTGGGCACTCTGTGGAAAAGAGGTCAAAGCGATCATAAAAACTGCTAGAGCAAGCAACGTTGATGTCATGATGAAGGTCTTGTTGTTATAATTTAGTATCTGTTGTATATATCTGATATAACTTTTGTTCATTAGACGATAGATATTTAATGTATGATTTATTCTTTTTTAAGATAAGTATTCTTGCCTAAGGTTATGATTTTATCCAAGGATATATATGATAGTTTTTAATGGTATAAATTTTTTATTTCTTATTTTCATAGTATATTCACAATAGCTAAATTTAAGATTATATACGAAAGATAAGTTATAATATCAGCTATATTTTTTGTTACTTGTATTGCAGGAATATTGTAGGATGTTGTCAATACTGAATTAAGATTTATTCAAGATGTGTCTTTATTTCTATCTTATTTTCTTCTTTTTTATATTAGAACTTATAGTTATCTTCTCTCTCAATAAATCTCGGTAGATACTTACAAGATATAGATGCCACTTCCACTTTATTTCTATTTTATATGTTAAAGCTATAATTTGTTAAATATAGTTTATCTAGATTGAAATCGTATGTAGCACTAGAAAGAAACTTCTCTATTCTTAGGGAAACATTTTATATTAATAGAGATCTAAGAATCTATACTCAATAACATTAGTGCGTAGATCTTAAGAGATATTTTGTTATATCTAGTTGGAATCTTTTGGTTCTATAGTATCTTGTTATTGTATATTTGAGATTCTTGAAATTGGAGTAGTAATTAGATAGAATGTAATACTTACCTTGCCTCCAGCATTTTTCTACTGCATTAAACTCTGGAGATCCAACAGGAAAATATTCTAGTCTGAGAATATCTTTGTTTTGTTCAAGAAACTTTCTGGTGATTTTTGGAACAGTGAGGTCGTGCTCTATCAACAAATATAATACATTTACCAACAAATCTTTTCTGTACTTGTTTTAAGTAGTCAACCAATGTATTGTTGTTAAATTTGTCATATTGTTTGAATAATTGTTTACCATCTAAAGATAGACTGCCAAAAACAATCGTTCTTTTGCGAGAATCAACAGTAACTGTTACTATTGGTCTTTTGTTTTCAGAAATCCATTTCTTTCTTCTGATTATATAATCATGTACAAATATAAATTCATCCTGTACAATTATGTTCCAATTATCTTCTACTATACGCCTGACAAGAATTATCCGTTCTTTTACATCTGAATTGGATTAATGTTTGTATGCTTTATCTAATTTGGATTGCAATTATGATATGTATCAAAGATAGTTAGTTAAAAATATATCTACGATATTTAGCTAGTTAGTATAGATCATATTATATAATTTCCTGCTGTATAAAACTTAGATAACCTTTTAAATTTTCTAGTTTTAATTTTGAAATTATTAAAGAATCAATAATAATACTTCAATAGTGAAACATAATAGTAATAATATAATAATAATTTACCAAATATAGGATTTTAATTACAAATAAAGCTTTAATTTTTAAAGTAAAATTAAAAAATTTATTTAATATATACAATAAAATTATTAAATTAAAATACTATTATTAGTAAAAAAAAGTTATTGTCCAAACGGGGAGGACAATTGTGTACCAACTACTATATCAGAAGGATTAGGATCAACGTCATCTGCCGGTTCAGCGGTCACATAAAATATGGTATAAGTATATGGATTTACCATAGTTTGGTTTACAGTAAGAGTATTACTATCATCAAATTCACCTAGACTCAAGTGATAACCTGAACCACCTTTATCTTCAAACCATGCTTCATATACGTCTTCACCTGCAGGGGGTTCAAACATTTTAGCAGTCAAGCTAATGGTTCCATTGCGGTCTGTTATATCTAATGTACCTTTAGTATCCCCATCAAACTTTTCCCCTCCTGCAGCGGGTTCCTTTAATTCTATATCTACCATTTGTGCGAAAGATATTTGAGGAAAATGAAGAGAAAGAGAAACCAAGGCACCCAAGACGACTAAAAAAGTAATTGTATTTTTATTCATTTTCATATTGTTCATTAAATTATGATACATATAATACTTTATTAACAAGTTTATTTTACCAAATATTTAGAGGAACTAATTTCTCAAAATCCAATAATTCTTCTCTAATCCTCACTATTCCCTTATTCCTTTAGCTTTAGTAGTTAGTCATGCTTTCCTGTTGAATGCTTTAACCATATTAAAAAGTAAATTAATGAATTTGATTGAACTACAATCTTTTCCTAGAAGATTTTTTTTAATCAGGAGACTCTCATTAAGATAAATTCACAGATACCGTCTTTTAACACCATAAATTTAATAATTCTTGTATGTAGTATAATTGTATTAATATTTACACATCACGTATGAGTACTATTAAAGTGATCAATATATTCATGATCACTATTAAATAATTTATTACATTTACTGCATAATACTGGTTCACTTGATCTATTTTTATCAACTGTCATTTATTATTAATAATAAATGTAATTTATCAAATATATATGTTAAATGATAGAACAGGTATCTTTCTTTTAAAATTATTTACCTCTATTATTTAATTCTAAAAAAACAATTGTAATTAATAATTCTAAAAAAGATATTATAAAATACAATTAATTTAGAAATAACTACTAATAATTATACTAGAATTTTTCTATTCAAATATAATAGATTATGACAATTAATATATTCTATTATATTAGACATATATATTAATAACTTATTCATCACTCATTAAATTCATAGATATATTTTCCAATGATTGATTAACTTAAGTGATATATTTTATTTTAATATAAATAATGTATTTATTCTTTTTTGTTTGTATGTCTCTATTTCTTTTTCTGTTATCAGAAATAATACACTGTCTTCATTAAAGCGTTCTACCAAATTCTTCGGAATAATTAAGGTATCTTTGTCTCCATTACGCTTTTCTGTAATTATAGAATTTGATGTAATTTCTTTGACTTCACCAAGGTCAGTATTATCGATACCTTTGGCTTCTTTTTTAATAAGGTTTTCTGGGTTTAAAACTCCGCCATAATTGTCTCTCATATTAATTATAGGTCACTATCGTATTTAGGAAATTTATGCAAAAATAATATAAAAATTATTAGTAAGTATCAATTATATTTAAACTTGTTTTTGTAAAATTATTATCTCTTTAATCTATGGTATTTTTTTTTGTTATTCTTGACTATCATTAATAATGCTTAGCTATAAAATATAATGTTTTATTTTAATGTCCTATTTTTAATATATAATGACTATTAAATGAATTTTAGTATTTTCAAATCAAAGAAGCAAGACTGTGAGATGCTATTTTTTAAAAGAATATACTTGAATCTATAGTTTTTTATATCACTGACTATATTAATTTTTTATAGAAATTTTATTGTATTTACAAAAATATATTATTAATATGAAAACTTAACCTTTTATTCCAAACTAATTGATGACACAATAGTAAAGTAGCTGTTATTGTCCATAGTATAATAATTTAATCATTATTATTTGAGCTTTAGTTCTAACTATAAACCCTCATTACTAAAGGTTTTCAATTTCTCAATATTTATAATAATTTTTTACATGTATTTGAACTAATATTCTTTATTTACTACTATAAATTAGATTTTATAAAATGATAAATAATGAGGGTTGTTACAATTATTTAGAATATCTTGATAAACATATTTGCAATACAACTCTAATAGACTGTTTAAAAAATAAAAATCTTGTCTTTTAAAATATTTCATAACACATTGTTTTATCTTTTAATATGGGGTGCCTTTGTCTCTTTGATTTTTGAATGCTTCTATATACCATTCAAATTCTTCAAGAAACCTTATAACTCTTTTTTCATAATGTTGATCTCTTAATTCACCATTATCATCAAATACCTCCTGAACTTTGGATATTGAAAATGAGGAAGAAATTGAAGGTGCTCCTAGCTCTGCAAATATTAATCTAAGATGTTGTACAGCATTAACTCCACCATACCCACCAACAGAATATGATACAATAGCAGAAGGTTTAAAATAATACTCTTCAAGAAAATAATCCAGTGTATTTTTCATTGCTGCAGATGTACTATGATTATATTCAGGAGTTACAGGAATATAACCATCTGCTTCGACAATTTGGTTTTTCAACTGTGTTAACTTTGGTGATGGATTTGAAATTTCCTTATACATTTTATCTAGTAATGGTAATTCAAGTTCTAGAGGATCGATGAAATAAACAATATGTCCTCGCTCTTTTAATTTTTCTTCCATCCAACGAGCAACTTTTATACCTTGACGATTTTGTCTTACTGATCCAACTATAATAGCAATTTTAGCCAATTTGTAATACCTTATTTAATTACAATATTTTTTTGCTTTTTAAATTTTTATATAAAAGTATAATAATAATAATAATAAAATTAAAAAAGAAAAAAACTATTTGTAAAAATTTATAGGATTATTTTACTAGCCAATTAGATAAAAATAATATTAGTACTTCTCTACATATTTATATTGATTAATATTCTTTATTTATTTATCCCTGTATTTTTTTATTTGTTTCATATTTAAGTATCATAAATAATAGTAAAAATTGATTTTTTTGTTATTACAAAATATCTATCACTTTCTATTGTCAAAAAAGACATACATGCCAAATAACCTTTAATTATGAATAATGAATTTAATAGTAAAAATATTAAAAAATGATAAAAGAATTATTAATATATCATTTAAATAAATTGCAGGAAATAAACAAATTACAAGAATATGTAAAATATTGGTTGGATCGAAATATTTAATAAAATATAGCAGAGATGGATTTGAAAATGATTAAAGGCGTATCATAAATAATTTGTTATTATTATTATTATGATTATTATTTTATTTTATCTTATTTTATCTTATTTTATTTTATTTTATTTTATTTTATTTTATCTTATTTTATCTTATTTTATTTTCAATTGCTCTTTCTCCATAAGTGATTTCAGATTAATTATGATATGATGAATTGATAGATGTTACTCTTATGATTTCAACATAAGATAAAGTTTTAAAGGATTTAACAAAAAATTTAAAAGAATAAAGATTACTTGATAATAATTGCTTAATATAAATTCAATTTTTAATTTCATCGCCATTTATCCTTTGCAAAATAAATTTTTCGCCACAAAAAGGACAATATTTGAACCCTTTTTTTTCATCACCTAATTTTGTGTGTCCTATTCTGTTGACAATAATAAATATAACATTGGGTTCTTTCATAACTTCAACATGATCATAATCGTAATATTCTGGATCTTCTAAATCAATCAAAAAGTTTTCTTCTAAATCATTACAACAATAACCAAGTCTATTATATACTATAAAACTTGTATATCCAGCGTGAGTTTCGATACTAGAGTTAGTATTTTCGTCTATTTCTAATTCAGAAGTCGGCTCTAAATCGTAATATATTTTCATATAGTATTCTCTAAATTAATTGATGAAAATATAGTTAATAAATTCATTTAGATTCTAAAAAATTAACGCGAGTACTTTAACTATTGAATATTACAACGTAGATTAGAAGTTTAGATAATGATAAATATATTATTTTTTAGCATATTTTTTGTTTTTGATGTTAATATAGATTTTACGAGTAGAATTGTGGCTTCTCCTAAAATCTTAGATTCAAACTTACCTTTGCTTTTAACAACAGATGAATTAATATATTAGAAAATTATAGGATAATATTGATATCTATTTATTTATTTAGAATAGCATAGAGAAAGGATATTACCGATCTTTTGCTGCAATAAATGATCCGTCTCCTAATTTCTTTCTGTTTCCTTTTTGAATATTATTGCTTTGTTGCGCAACTATGATTTTCGTTAATTTTGATTAAAAAAGTGAATTTGCAGTTATATAGAGAATCTATATTGGCAATTTGTTCCTATCAAAATCTTGTATCATATTATCGATTTTCATAGTTGCGCAACAAAGCAAATATTATCGTTATTTGTTAATGATTGTGTCATTGTCAAAGCATTTGGTCCTTTTAGTGGCTTTGTTTCTAAATTTTTGATAGTAGATGATGATGAGGTACTTCTTTGGATTCTTTCACTAATTGGAACTGTTTCAATTTGCTCTTTTTCTGTTCCAGAAGAAAATTTTGAATTGCTTTTTTTATCCTTTTTTTCTTTCCATCCATATTTGAAATATATTTCATCTTTATCTTATTATTTTCGAAAAATTATATAATCATAATTTTAGAATAACCCAATAGTACATTCGATATTAATAATAAGATTTATCTTAAACCTTTACTCTCTCTCACCGTTATTAAAAGTTAATTAGTAAATTGGCAAAAGAATATCGCACAATTATTCCACATTAAATTTTATTTAATTTGAAAGTTATAGCATAAATAGACAATAGGCTCAAATTAAAAATTCTTTTGATATGTAATTATAACATTTATACTTCCATTCAATATCATAATATACAATTTTTTAAAAATTAAAGTTATTAAAATCTCTGAGTTTCTAATTCTTAAAAAATAAAAATCTTGATTAAAAGAATAAGTGGCTATTTACTTATCCAAATAGATTTATTCTTGGTAATGGAAATTTTTAAAGATCCACCATTTTCATAATTTGCCAAATTTTTTTCAAATTCTTCATAGAATCCAAGATTAAAGCAAGCAGATGGATCGTGCTCTAAATCGCAACGTTTTTTCATTACCATGTATTCATCTTGAATTTTCTCTAGCCATAATTCTGCTATTTCTGGATTGGCATTGAGGATCGTTTCTACTATATCGGCAGAGTAGAGGGCAATTCTATATAAAAGTGGTTTATTTGGAATTATATCATAACCTTTTAAAATCAATCCGTTTGATGGATCGCGCAGGTCTTGACTCATAACTATAAATTTTGTAATCTAATATTTAAATTGTTATTATTACATCATAATAACAAAACTATGTAAGATTTCGTAATTTTTAATAAATTCTTTAAAAAATTTAACCTTACTATCAGTAACTATAACTTTTTTTATTAATAAAGATAATAATTTATAAAAATAAGAACTATTATAATTACAATTACAATTGAAATTATTTAATAAATAACTTTAGTTGAATCACATTAACTATTGTCAATGATAAGATTGATCTTGGATTTGAATATGACATCCATTTAGCTATAAGAAGTTAACAAATTATTAGTTGTTATAAAAATAGTAGTTCTTAATCGTCCAAAAAGATTAACAATATCAATTAAAACTAGAAAATCAAATAAAATATATTTAATATATATATAAATTAAACTTAATTTTAAGTCTCAAAAAAGATCTAAATCCAAAGAGTTTAATAAAGTAGTTAAAATTTTTTTTTGAAATTATAATTATAATATTTGAAATAAATGCTGTTATTATTGTTTAACTAAAACATCAGAATTTATTAATAGATACTCTATGCAAATATCTTTATATTAAAGAAATGGCTTCTATCTTACTGTGACTTCTAACAATTCAACAGTCATTTGTAATACTTGTAATCAAGAAGTAGATGTGACTAATATACAGAATGGAATTAATTATGATGAGTATTATCTAAGCTGTGGTCATATACAAAATGTTAA
>JAATVJ010000421.1 GCA_014523515.1 Nitrososphaerales archaeon TH1177
CAAAATAGTAGTAGGAGCACACCAGTATAACAATGGGGCTATGACTAGTAGAGTTCTTTCTTTGGATTACAGAGTACATTATTCTATTAAATATACTATTTAATAATTTAAAAGCCATAGCCCTCTCTCTACTGATAACCCAAAAACAATAGAGGAGGCTATGGCAAAACAAACTACTGGCTATTTATCTATTTTTTATTCTTTTGGTACATAACTTTTTGACAATAAAATATTTAGTAATTTAAAAGATTTAATTAATTAGTAAATATAGTCATAGTCCTCTAAGGATAAACCACAACAATATAGAGGAGGCTATGAGAGTGCGAAATATTTTGTCTATACATACTTGCCTGCGGTATAGTCGTTTTGTTAAATATAATATTTAATAATTGTAGATAATTTAATTGTCATAGCCTGAACATGTGACAAACACATAATAGGTCTAGAAGATAATTGCACAAGTCCAGACTATGACTATGCTAGTTTTTTTCTCCCTCCTATGATCTTCTTTTATTTGAGTATATGATGAGATGAGAAGATCATAAAAATATCTGATGAAATTATTATTTATCATTTATGAAAATGTCTATTTGTATAAATTATAGTAAAATAGTATGAATAAAATATATTCCGCCTTCCTGCTATATATTGGTTAAAAATACTCGAGTAAAGTAATACTAATAGAAGGATATTATATAAAAGAAAATTTGGATAAAACTATATCAAACTAAATCAAAATTTTATTTACAGGTTCTGTCTGGAGTTCTTTGGACTGAAAAACCAGACTAGAGGACATGTATAGTAACACATGAACCTCAATGAACCTCCTCTTCTTTTGTTATTTTTGTTATTATTCGTTAACTGTTTTGAGTATAGTAGTATTGTATAAGCAAAATTTTCAGAAAAAAAAGAGATGATAATATACAAATCATGCTTAAATAGATTTTTTACGTTTAATCTATACTCTATAATGTTTAAAAAATCTATAGCCATAATCGATGATGATCCAGATTTATTAAATATATTTAGCGAGGCTTTAAAGATGAGTGGCTATGATAATGTTTCTTGTTTTACTGACACAGTTTTAGCATATGAGCATATCAAGAAAAATCCAAATAAATATTCACTATTAATTATTGATGATAAGATGCCCAACGTAAATGGGTTATTTCTTAGTACCAAACTTTTAGAAATAAATCCAAAACTAAATGTAATATTATTGAGTAATTTTAAAGATTTCCAATATAATTATAAATTCACATTCTCAAAAAGCGTGTATCAATATACAAATTAATTAGCGCAGTAAACGAAAGTATATCAAAATCTCTTTCTCACGATGACAAACTCCTCTAATTGTTTTTAATTTAAAAATTGATAAAAGCCATAGCCCTCATCGATAGGAAATGGCTATAACATATTGTTGAAGGCTATGGCAATGCGAAATTGCCTTTACTTGCCTGTGCTTTTTGTTTGTATTTAATTTTGCTAAATATACTATATAAAAATTGAATACAGATTAATTGTCATAGCCTAAATCTTTGTTCAATATTAGATCCGAAATACAAACAATAAGGTCAGAATACTACCTACGATATTGTATTAATTACATGTAGTTTTTCCACAATTGCATCTTATTCCTTTTCTTTATCATCTTTATTATCACTGCCTTCTTTATCATCTTCATCATTATCATCATCTAGGACTGTAGTAGCAGTAGTAGCACTAGTATTAACTTTAGAATTAATTAGTTTATTGTTCTCAAATATATTACCAATTGTTGTTGTTGTACCAGCATCTCCTTTAACATTTAATATTCCAGATTCTGTAGCATTTATTATTTTATTATTATGAAATATATTATCAGATGCACCTGTCTTGACAACTATACCATTTATAGAATTCATTATAGTATTATTGTATATGTTGTTGTTAGAAGATTTTTCATTTGTATTTATTCCAATTTTGCTATCTGAAACTTTATTGTTATAGATTTTATTGTCATACGATTCACCACTTACATCTATACCTATATTTTGGTGATGAACATAGTTATTTCTTGCAACTGAATCAAACATATTGATACTAAATGCAATACCTCTTCCTTTTCCAGTGTTACCATTGTTGTATACTTCATTATCTTCAATAATTATATTGTAACAATCAAGTGAACATATAATGCCTGAATATCCATTATCATAAACGGTATTATTTCGAATTGTCATATTATAAGTTCCAGTATGAGGATCAATTCCATATCTTTCATTACCATATACACGATTTCCTTCTATTAACATGTGTCCCATCTCTTTTGAATAAAATCCTTTGTAAATATGATGAATATCATTATTTTTTAGTATACTGTTTTCTCCACCATTAAAAGTAACTCCACCACATCCATTACAACTATATCCCAAGTATGCAAGTTCAGAATTGGTAATTTCAGTAGGTCCGGTTGCAGTTTCCTCAATTTTTATGTATGGTCTTGGTATCACTGTATATATTGAAGCATCTTCTTTTGCTTTTTCAGAAAATTTTACATAATCATTTGTTTGTGGATTCCACGATGTTATTTTTACAGAATCCACTTTGAGCCTTCCGTCTACTTCAATTGCATTAGGAGACTTCTTAGATGGAATTATCTTTAGCCATGTTACATCATTTGAATTGATATCTAATATTGCATTCTTTTCAACTTTTAAACCGGCATTAAGTAACCATATTTTTTCATTATTGTTTTCAGAAGTATTAGTATTAGTATTAGTAGTGGAAGTAGTTGCTATTGCTGTTGATTCAAGTTTCAAAATCTTAGGATCTGTAATCTGTTTACTAACATCTGAAAAATCAGCATGTTTACAAGTTATAGAAATTAATTTCTCTGATTTATTATACGATACGCACATTTCTTCTATTTCTGATTCTGCTTTTTGTGCTTCAATATTTTTAGGTATTGGTGATAACAACAATGGTACAGAAAGAATAATTGATACAATAACACTAAACAAGATTTTTCTCATAAAAGTTTTAAAAATTATAGTCTTATCTTTTCTAAAGTTATTATTGATAGCAATAATATTTCTTGTATTTCTATTTCTCATTCTCTGAAATGAGAATGAAATTTAAAATATTTTAATTTTAAAATAAAAAATTATATAATTAAATGATAGTAGGACGTAGTTATTCTATTTTCTTCAATAGTCAGTGTATTTGAAAATATATTCTATTCCTAAACTATATAAAAATTGGAGACAATTTAATTGCCATATTCCTCTAAGGATTCCACACATCATAACAATAGAGGAGGCTATGACATGTATAATTGATTGGATTGCTGTAATTATATGAATAATAAAATATTTAAAAATTTAATTTAAGAGTTAATTTAATAGTAAATGAAGAAAGCCATAGCCCCTCCTTTTCTATTTGTAAAGGCCTAGAACCAGAGAGATGGAAGACCATGGAAGTTCGGATCTGAATTTATCTTTCGTGTGGATAATGTAATATTCTTTTAATTATAAAATATTGAAAAATCAATGAACAAGGTTAACAATCAATTATGTAATTTGAATTGTCATAGCCTGAACTAAATCGAAGTTTATAGAAACATTTAGACCATGACAACTACGACTTGATGGTAGTTTACCTATTAAGATTGGTTATTGAGGAGTAAAAAATTAATCATATAAAGAATATTTATTAATTCTTGAAATTCTCATTCTATGTTCTGAAATTAATTAAGATGTATATTTTAATTTATTAAAATTAATTTTCTTTGTTATTAAAATAAAATAAATAAAAAATATAATATAATTAATAGAAATAAAAGTTGTTGTATCCTACTAAATTACTGATAATAATAAAAAATAAAAAATTTAAAAAAAATTAATTGGAGTAAGATAAATCTCCATTAAGATATTTCTCAGCCACATAATCGTAAATCATCGATTCCTCCTCAGATGTTAAAACCCATTCATGACAATTTGTATTTACGTCTATTACATCATCAAACATTTTCATGTGTATACAATTCATAATTCTAAAATGATGTTGTTTTTCATTAATGATCTTACCATCCCAATTTTTGTATTCAA
>JAATVJ010000422.1 GCA_014523515.1 Nitrososphaerales archaeon TH1177
AAGAGGAATAAGTTGCAGCATGCCAGAAGTTTTAAACAAAGTTAAGCCAGATCATAGAGTATTAATTGATGATGGAAAAATTGGTGCAAGAGTAAAATCAGTAAATGATGAATATATAGAATTAGAAATAACATATCCTTCAGATACTACTGCAAAAATCAGATCGGATAAAGTCCTGAATTTTCCTGATTCAAATTTGGATATATCTGCAACAACATCTGAAGATATTGAAAATTTAAAATTTATTGTAAAACATGCTACTGCTGTTGGGATATCCTTTGCCCATTCTCCCAAAGATTTAAAAATTTTATATGATGAATTGATAAAACTAGGATATCCTGATTTTGGAATAATAGCAAAGATAGAAACTCGTAATGCCATACATAATTTAGCAATGATTCTTCTGGAGGGTCTTACCATCCCTAACTTTGGAATACTAATTGCTAGAGGAGATCTTGCTGTAGAGGCAGGATTTGAAAATTTATCTTTAATTCAAGAGGATATTTTATGCCTTTGTGAAGCAGCTCATGTACCTGTTATTTTAGCTACTCAAATCCTTGAAACTTTAGCCAAGAGCGGTTTACCTACAAGAGCAGAAATTACTGATGCAGCAAGAGGTCAAAGAGCTGAATGTGTAATGTTAAATAAAGGTAAATACATAGTTGAAGCAGTAAAGATACTTTCTTTATTGTTACAGACAGAGGAAAAGCATAATATCAAAAAACGCCAAATATTCAAAGAATTTACCTGGCAATGTGGAGTGTTTGATATTGATGATAAAATAGTTAATAGTTAAGGGATAAAATAAAATACAAGAAAAATATGAAAATATGTTTTGAAGAAACCATCTACAAAATAACCAATCAAATTTATTAATTATGAATAGTTCATGCAAAGAAATATTGAAATGACAATTTAGGTTTTTTTATATTAAAAGTAGAATTCTCTTTGTACATCAAAATATTTTGGTATCTATCTATATATAAGCAGTTTACAGCTGTGTAGTAGATGAAATTCATATTATTATAGATCAAAGAATAACGAATAAACCAAATATTTAGTGAATTGTAAATATACTATCAGTTCAACAAATTTTGATTAGATATTATAGTTGACTTACTGTATTTTTACAAATTTGTCATATACCGCAGAATTTAAATTTTATTACTCAAAAAAATAAAAAACTATTAAAAGGATATTAAATTGCTAAAGTAATATCTATGCTTAAATACCAAATTTTTGATTTGTTGTACAAGGTATACTTTATGACATAAATATAGCATATACTATATAGTGTTGTTTCATGATTATATAGTATAGTTTCAATAATACCTACCTTTAGCATCATTAATGAAAATATATGTTGAAAATGATCAGAATTAGAAATAATTGTAATATACCATTGAATTATATTCAGTCTAAAAATGAAATTCTTCTGTATATTATAGAATAGCATACAAAACTTTTTGATATTCATAGGATATTTCAAAGAAGTAATACTATTAAATAAATTGAAAAATTAACACCGTAATTTGTAATAAATTCAACCCAAAATAATTTCATTTTGAATATATTTTTTATAAATATATTTTGAAAGGTTATTAAAGATTATAGTACTACAATCAAAATAAGACATATTGAAAAATAAATCTAGATTTATTTTTACTATTAATAATTTCTTATAACAATATTAAAATTAATATGTTATACTAAAATGACATTTATATTACTCATCTAAAATTTATATAATAATGACTGTGTATTCTTTTTCTTCTAAAGAACTAATTAATCAGATAAACAATAATTTTGAAAATGTAAAGAATATTTTAAAACTTTATCTTCAAAATCCTAATGATAAAAATATCCATGATCTTAGAAAATCTATCAGAAGATTAGACGCTGCATATTATGCAATACCAAAAAAATTTAGAAAAAATAAGACAATAAAAAATTATGTAAATTTAGGTAAAGATCTCTTTAAATCAAATACTAAAGTAAGAGATTATGATGTATTCTTAAAAAAATTAGACAATCATAATCATCCTAATAAAAAAAATAATGATTTAAAAAATAAAATAGAGCAAGATAAAAAATTACAGCTTGGAATTGCTACAAAGATTGCACAAAATTTAGATAGATATGATTCTCCTCAACTAGGAACAGAATTAATCGTTGATGATAACAAAATTCAGAGACGTTTTAAAAAAGTATCTGAGAAATTCAATGACAAAATAGGAAAAGAATTAGATATTGTAATACAAAATGAAAGAAAAAAAAGGAAACTACATCAATTGAGAATAGACTGTAAAAAACTTAGATATCACTTAGAATTAATATCAAATCAAGACAAAGAGGTTAAAAAAACTGTAGAACAACTAGACAATATGCAAGATATTTTAGGAGAAATTCATGATTCTGATGCCGCTATATTATATCTTGAACAACAAAAAAAATCGCAAGAAATTAAAAATTTTATAGATCATGAAGCAAGTCATAGACATAATAAATATAATGAATTTGTAAATCAATATAAACATTATACTGAACCTAATGTCTCATTAATTTAAATTTAAAAATCTAATGAAAAATTATGAATTTTATAGAACAACTAAATACAGGCAAATATCCTCCTGAAGATATCAATGTTGTTATAGAGATTCCAAAAGGAAGTAATATCAAATATGAATATGATCTAGATAATGGAATTCTATATGTAGATAGAATTTTATCTGTTGAAATGGTATATCCATTTAATTATGGTTTTATACCAAAAACCATAGAGACTTTAGATGATAATTCCAACAACATTGATAGTCTGGATGTGTTTGTAATTGATTTTGATTCTTTACAGCCCTTGAGTGTTATCAATTGTACTCCAATTGGTGTTATTTTAACAGAAGATCAAGATGGAGTTGATTCTAAGATAATTGCTACACCAATTCCTAAAATTATGAATTATAATAATCTTATGGACTTGAATGATGTTAATCCATATTATATAAATAAACTTAAACATTTTATTGAACATCATAAAGACCTTGAAAAAGAAAAATTTGTTAAGATCAAAGAACTTGGAGATAAGACAAAAGCTAAAGGTATAATCTTAGATGCAATAGAAAATTACAAAAAATATAAAAAAAATAAATGAATAGATATTAAATTATTAAAAAATTTTTATTGTCTAAATAATAGGTAAAAAGCATATTATATATAACTATATAAATTAAATTTATTATAACTACTAAACTAGAAAATAATTTAATAAATAGATTTAATTAATTCTATATAAAATTACTTTTAGACAATATGTATTTATAAAAAAATTTAGTTACTATATAGAATAAAAAATTTATTTATTTTAAATTATGAGAATATCCTAATAAAAAATTGCGAAACTATAGTTATTGATATTAGTAATTTTTATTTTAAAGATAATAAGGAGAATAAATATAAATTTTAACTTTTTTTATCAACCTTATTTAATCATTATAATAAAGGAATAAGATATTTTTACAATTTCAAATGAAAAAAATCTTTCTAAAGATAAGGTATCTAATAAAGTAAAAAAGATAGGTTTAGCAAAAAAATATGGATATTTTTTGGATTACCTTGATCTTATTTACGTTCTCTAAAAATTATATAAGCAAATATGAATGGAACTAGTGCAAGAATATATGAATAGTTTTCAAATTCTGCACCTAAACCGGTATGGAAAGTAAATTTTAATCCTAATAGTAAACCTAAATACAAAGTCGTTATTGCTGGAATCATACCAATTTTTATAAAGTAGTGAGATCTCATCTTGAATTTCTCAATATCTTTATAGGGATATTGTAGATGGTGATAAATTATAGGCATTACAAATAAAGAGACGGCAAAGGTTATAGAATAAAGAGAAATCATAAGTATTATACTATCTTCAGCTGAAAATCCATTTGGAGAGTTTAAAGAAATATTTAATAAAAAACCAAAGATAATTCCAGATACAGAAGTTAGAACACTACTCTCTCTTAATACAGAATCATAATCTTGTATAATATCCCTTTCTACGTCTTCTTTTGATTTCTCATCTTTTGTCATTTAAATATATAAAATATATTATAATAAAAGAATATAGGTAATTTTCATAGAATATTTGCTAGCGAACATGTTAAAGATTGGTTCTATATGATTGATTTATAGAAAAATATTGATTTGAGAAACCTTTAATAGAATTTGATAAAGTTAGATACTTTTGCCCAATATCAATCTCTGAATCTATATGGGACAGTTATTAAATTTTTCTTCACTTTCATCAATCTAAAATCTCAAAAACAAAGGTAGGTTAAAAGTCATGTAGTCATACTCATTACTCCTATTTGTAAAATATCAGTTATCCTTCTACCATGTTTCTCATTGTAGTTACATGTCCAATCAGATACTGCTTTTCCAATATCCGATT
>JAATVJ010000423.1 GCA_014523515.1 Nitrososphaerales archaeon TH1177
CCATGTATACAAAAAGATGAATGCAATCTATTACATGTACATAACTGGATACAATTTTTTGTATCTATGTATAATGATACAACATCTACTAATAATAATTATTTCGTTAATCAGTTACAAGAAGAGGTGGTAAATTTAACTTAAATTAACACAGCCATAAAAACAGCAAAACTATTATCATAATTAGAAAAAAAGTTAGATCCATATATAGAGCTCATCCTCTCTATTGCAATTATATTTAGTTCATAATGTCACTATTATATTAGTAGTAATTATGTTTTTATTCTTTTATAGATGATAATGGATGTAGAATTATTCTAAAAATGTATCCAATTAACTTATTTTATAGTCAATTAGTTATTCGGTCAAAATCCTTATTATTGATGGGATATATTATTGAATTATTTTCCATTATTATATTACCAATTGACTCTATAATACTTGTAGAATAACCAAATGCTTTGGATATATATACTGGATTGTCATTTGTTTCTATTATAATATTATTGTTTGATAAATATAATATTATTTCAATAAAATCTTCAATATCTTTCCATTTTAATTGATATTCTGTGACATTTTGAATCATTCCAATCCATCTTAAGCTACTAAACCATTTACCTGAAAGATTCTGAACTATTTGTTGATTAGGAAGTCTAAAAGGAACAGATATTTGCATGATTTGAGTATATTTTTGATTACTTCTTTTTTCATTTGAAATTCTCTTTAATTTAAAAAAAGTTATCTTTCCATATTTTGTAGATTTATATCCTAATTTAGTTTTGTTAATCAATCCCAATTCTTTTAATCGTTTTAAAGATCTCGATAAAATTTCCTGATGCAGATTCAACCTAATCTTTAATCCATTAAATGAAAATGTGGCTATTGTGTTTTCATCTTGATTCTCAGATAAAATTTTTAGAATATCTATATCACTCTGACGAAGATCCCTGATAGATATAGAATCGTCTTCATTTATCTTCTGTTTATCTGATCTCCCTAGTAATATGGATGTAATATGATTATTTATATTATTTTGATTTTGATTTTTATTTTTAGAGCTATCGGTTGTTTGTATTTTTAATTTACAGATCACATTAACTATATTAATGTAAGTATATATAAATTGGTAAGTATCTATGAATACAGTAACTAACTATCTGGTAAGTTAAATAATATGAAATTACTATTATATATATTATATTTTAAAACTAAAAAAAATTATGGCTGATTCTCCAATATTACTGAAATATCAAATAGTCTACCATATCTATTTACAGATAATAAAGTTTTGTCATTTATCCTCTTTTTTTGATTCGTGAAGAAAGATCTGTTATTTCTTGTATCCTATTTTCATCTATTTCTTCAATAACATCTCCTGGTCTAATTCCTGCATCTGCTGCTGGACTGTATTCTTCTATCTTTACAACTAGTGCTCCTTCATTAGTTGGTAATCGATAATAACTTGCTATTCTATCAGTTATCTTGATTGTAGAGACACCTAACCATGGACGATTAACTTTACCATATTTTATCAGATCCGATAATATTGTTTTTGCTGTATTAACAGGAACAGCAAATCCTATTCCATGGGAATAAGGTATCTTGGCAGTATTGATTGCAATTATCTCTCCATTGGTATTTACTAAAGGGCCTCCAGAATTTCCAGGATTAATTGATGCATCCGTTTGAACTAATTCTAGTATTCCATTTTCAAATTGGATATTTCGGTTCAATGCACTAATAATACCAGTTGTAACAGTAGGTCCGCCTGTTAAACCAAAAGGATTACCCACAGCTATGACTATTTGACCTACTTTTAGATTATCAGAATCTCCTAATTCGGCAAAAGGTATTGAGTCTAATGTATTAAAATTCTTATTATCACTGTTTACTACATTATTGAAATTACTAGAATTATATTCAATTTTCAAAACTGCAAGATCAGTGATATTATCTGTTCCGATTACTCTAGCATTAAATATTCTTCCATCATGCAAGGTAACTTTTAATCTTCTAGCATGGTCTACTACATGATAATTTGTTAGAATATGACCTTGATTATCAATGATGATACCTGATCCTATACCTTCAATTGGAAATATATGCAGAAGCTGATCAGTTATCATTCGAACACTTGCAATATTAACTACCTTCTTGCTAACTTTTTCAATAGCGTTAATCAAAATTTCTTCATTTATTGGAATCAATAATATTCTATACTCCTCCTCCTCCTCTTTCTAATGGTGATTTTGGTTCAGATGGAATTATAGGTGGTTTCTTTATCTTTGGTTGATTGATTGTTTTATTAAACATAGTTGAGAATATAATAGAGATTGATGATTAAATTGATTATATTTTTATTTATAGGTCACATTGATTTACTCTACATAATAAATATTTCACAGAATTTTTATTTTGGAAATAATATAATAATAAAACTTATCAAATTTACATATCCATTATAATAATTGTTATTCCCAATAAAAAGGCTCAAGACAGTGTACTAACAGTTATGGATATTGATTTTTAGAATCAACAATCTTTAATAGATATACAGTAGTAATAAATTACAAAGAAATCTTTGAATAAAAACTGACTGCATTATGATTATGTTATAAATCAATCCCTATAGTGAGAGGCAAATGTATTCATTTCATGAGAACTTAAATCATATAGAAATTGATTTCGATGTAATTTACCGTATATTACGATATCTCGAGCTAACATTTTCATCCTTTGTAATAACACTTTATTCGTAACATTTCCAGTTGATCCAAAGTCTTTTTCTCCATTTATAGAGATACCATAAGGCATACTCCATCCATAACATTGTCTTACTGCTGTGCGCATCTGATCCATTACTGTCAATCCTTTTTCATGAGAAGAACAAATATACCCAAAGAGTTTCCCTGCAAATTCGGACCAAAAGTAATCTAAAAAATTCTTTATAGAACCAGACATAGAACCATGATAGTCAGGTGTAGCCAGAATAAAGGCATCGGTCCACTTTACCATTTTTTCAGCTGTTAAAATTTCTGTTTTTTTATCATGTTCTTGATAATATAAAAACGGTAATATTGTTTGTCTTAAATCTAAAATTTGAATTTCTGCATCATAATTTGTCTTTATTATATCAAGTATTAATTTTAATGCTCTAGTGCTATTAGATTCTTTTCGCATACTAGAAGCAACTCCTAAAATATTAATTTTTTCATTTGATATCATA
>JAATVJ010000061.1 GCA_014523515.1 Nitrososphaerales archaeon TH1177
ATAATAAAAAATTAGTTGTTTTGTTTTTTGTTATAAATTTTATGCATTAATTTTATAGGATTCCAATATTTCATTAATGTTAGAATTTGTTTTATTTTTATCTGAAATAATTTCTTGGCTTGCAGGAGGATACCTTAAATAATTATCTATTTTTATTGATATTCTTTCATCATAGGATGGAATATTCTCATTTTGGTAGAATATGCCGATAGGTATTCTATCTCCCCATTCGTTTGATTTCTCAATAATTCTTGATGCAATTTCAGAATATTGATCTGCTTCTTTTAATTCTCCATTATAACCAGAATTTTCTAATTTATAAATTCGCGAAATGGGTTTTCCATTAGTTTGATCAGTATTGTCCATTCCTTGAAACCATTCCTTAGTATTTATATCATTGTAAGTTGGACAAGGTTGTAGGATATCTACAAAGGCTAATCCTTTATGTTGTATAGCCTTTATTATCAAATCTTTCAGATGTCTTATATCATATGCATAGCCTCTTGCAATAAAAGTAAAACCAGAAATAAAAGCAAGTGCTATTGGATTAATAGAATCATTAACATTAGGTTGAGTTAATGATTTTGTTTTCATACCTAATTTCAATGTAGGTGAAGCTTGTCCTTTTGTTAATCCATAAACTCCATTATTATAAATTATATATGTCATATCTATGTTTCTCCTTCCTGAATTGACAAAGTGTCCCACACCTATTCCAAGACCATCCCCATCCCCTCCAACTGCAATTACCTCAAGTTCGGGATTACATAATTTAGCTCCTTGAGCAAAAGGAAGTACTCTTCCATGTAATGTATGTATCCCATATGTATGAATAAAATGAGGTGTTTTTCCTGAACATCCAATACCTGAAAAAATGGCAGCTTTATGTGTAGGAATTTTCAGTTCAGCTAATGACATTTGTATAGCATTTAATATTCCAAAATCGCCACAGCCCGGACACCAATCATTATGTACTTCTGTTTTATAATCTGATAATTTAAGTGCCATGATCTAAAACAATTCTCCTCTTACCAATATTATCTTTTACTATCTCCTTTATTACTTTATAGATTTCATCACATGAAATGGGCCTACCATTATATTTTACTATTTCATAATCTACATCTCTCTGTAAATTCTGTTTGATAAGCTTTGCTAATTGAGAAGAATAATTCATTTCTATATTAATAATTGTTTTAGCTGAATGTAACAATTTTTTTAATAATTGTTGAGGAAAAGGATTTAATAACTTAATTTGGACAAATTTTATTTTTATTCCTTCTTTGTTTAACTCATCTAAGGTATCAAGAATAGCTCCCTTTGTTGATCCCCAACTAGTAATTACAATATCAGAATTTCCATTATAGGATAAAGCTTTGTCTTCATCTGATATTGTCTGTAAAATCAATTCTAATTTAGTCATACGCTTATCCATCATTTTTATTCTAACAGTAGGATCTTCTATAATATGTCCTTCTTCATTGTGCTCATCACCTGTATTCCAAAAAATACCATTTTCTGTACCAATTGGTGTTCTAGCAGAAATCGGTTCATTTTCTTTCAATTCAAATCTTTTAAAATGTTCTAATTTTTTGTGATCATCTTCTTTATTATTAATTTTAGTAACAAGATACCCTCTATCAATATTTATTTTATTGGGATCAAAATTTTTACAGGTCATTATACTACTTGCTATTGCTTTGTCAAGTAAATGAATTACTGGTAATTGAAAAATGTCTGCAAAATTAAATACTTTTAATGTATCATAAAAACTTTCTTCAATATCTCCTGATGCAAAAACTATTCTAGGAAATTCTCCATGACCTGCATTGATTGCAAATAATAAATCTCCTTGCTCATGTCTAGTAGGGAGACCTGTTGAGGGACCTGCTCTTTGATATAGTGATACTACTAAAGGAACTTCATTAATACCTGCCCATCCTAATGCCTCTGCCATTAATGAAAAACCAGGTCCAGAAGTTGCAGTTGCAGTTCTAGTTCCAGTCAAAGCACCACCAATAGCCATAGTTATTGCAGCAATTTCATCTTCTGTCTGCATTACCAAAACTGATCCTTTTTTACCATCCATTTGTTCTATTATTTGATTTGATTCTAAAAATTCACTATCTTCACTTGCAGGTGTTATAGGATAATATGTTTGAAATCTACATCCTGCAACTATTTTACCTAATGCCGATGATTGACTTCCCTGTACTAAAATAACATTAGAAAAATCTCTTTTTGTTTCATAAAAACTAAATTTATTATTCTGATATCTCTGTTCAGAATAATTATAGGCATACTCAGCAGCTGCTATATTAATTTCTGCAATTTTTGGCTTTGTTCTAAATATATAGTTTATCGCTCGATATAATGCTTGACGATTGATATTAATAAATGATAAAGATATAGATAATGCCAAGACGTTTATCATTCTTGCAAGTTTACTCAATGCAGGATTATTAGTATGCTCTGAAAAGTTTTTTAATATTTGATAATAGGGAATTCCATAACATTTTATAGAGTTTTGTTGTAAGTTTTCTACTAATTTTTTGATTGTAAATGGCTCACTGCCGCTGTAATTAAAATATTCTATTATCTTATTTTGAGCCTCTTTATCTAATGTTGGAATTTCATTTATTGATGTTTCAATTAGTTCAGAGTTAAATATAATGATTCCATTAGTAGACACATCTTTTGCATGTCTAAATACAGTCTCTGCATCAAAAGATACCAGAATATCTATAGATTCCTTATGTGATCGTATTTGATTATTTGATACTCTAACAGTAAAATAGCTATGTTCTCCTTTTATATTCGAATAATATTCTCTTTTTCCAAAAATATATAGGCCATCTTCTGCACAAGTTTTAGAAAAGATATTAGCAGCAGAATCAACACCACTTCCTTGAGCTCCACCAATTACCCACGTGAGCTCATTTACAACTTTATCTGTCATCTATAAATTATATGGTGTCTTTATGTAATAAATATCTTAAAAATAGATTTACCCACCACCAGTAACGGCATCATATAAACAACATTCACAAGAATTAGTTTCTCCACAATATGGACATACGCACATACATATTTCAATAGAATTTCCACAGTAATCGCATAAATTTTCATTTTCTTCAATATGATTTTTGGTTGTGGTATTCATTTTTAATATAGTAATATACTTTCTTATAAATAAATAATTATTTATATAAAGTTAAATTTACCTCAATTAATGGTATTTAAAAAGATTTAAGTTTTAATTGTGATTATTAGAATTATGTCTAATGAAGAAATTGAAAATGAATTTGAGGAAGACCTGAAAGAAAATTATGATGAATTCGAGAATATAGATAATTTTGATGAAGGCTAAATATGAAAAGAATGATATACTATTTTATTTGATATTACAATCTTATATAATAAACAATTTCTTCTATTATTCTAATTATATAAATAAATAAAACAAGTTAATTTTTTTGTGGTTTCTGAAGATTCAGAATATGATAGAATGTACAATGCTATTTGTTCTATTATAGCAAATCTAAAAGAAGAAGGAATAGATATAAAAATTAAATTTGAAAAAGACTCTGGTTTTATTGGGCTATATACATCCAATACTTCAATTCTAAAAAGAGCTAAAATTGGTTTAAATGAAATATTAGAATTATCATATTCCACAGCTGAACATCATCCCTATTGGAATAAAATATATAATATTTCTGAAATAGCAAAAACTACACTAGATAATTGGGATGAAAATTTTAGTCATGATCAAATACAAGAAATGCTTTGGAGAAACTGTGAAATTAAAAATACTTTAAGTAGATTAGAAAAATAATAGTACTCTTTTTTTTTAATTTATTATTGGTAGCAATAATAACCATATAAATTTAATAGTATTAAAAATAATGAAGATTTATTTAATGAAATGGATTATAATATTATTTGTAATCACTTTAGCTTTTTTGGTATTATTTAAATTTCTGTATTTTGGAGGATCAAACCCAATTTTAAATTTGTCTAATAGTTTAGGAAATAATTCTCAAACATCTTTTTATCTAAACGGTTCTATTTTTTCTTTAATTTTTATTGGAGATAAAATTCATGTTAAGGATAATAACAATTTTGGTAATCTTTTAAATTTAGAGAAAGAAAAAGAAAATGTAAACATTGTAGATTTTTTAACAACTAGTTTAATAGATATTATTTCTAAAGGTGATTCAAGTTTTCCTTTAGAACAAGTACTTTCAAATTCAAATATTACAACCTATAATAATCCTGATAATTTAAAAAAACTACTTCTTCTTAATGGTAGTTGGAATTTAGATGTAAGAAATGGGAATATTTTGTCCTTTGATGCTAAAATAACCACAATCAATAAAGACGGAATATCTTCACATATTTATGAAATTCTAAATCTAGTTGTAAATAATAACATGCCTATTAAATTGTCTGAAAATGATAGTACTATTATAGAAGGTAGAGCAGATATAATAACTCCTAATAATATTAAAAATATAGACCTTTATTTAATTTTGCAAGAAGATACAATAAGTATTATTTTAGAACCTAAAATATTAGGAAATGATTACAATGGACAACCTATTTATGGATTAACTAATTATATGAAAAATTAGTATATTTAGCCAATTACTATTTCAAAATAATTACTGATCACTTTCTTTACAATATTAAGTACACTAAAAACTAAAGCTATAATAGATGCTTTCTAATAATTTAAAATAATGACAATTTCTCTTGAGGCAATTGAGTTTGAGCCCAAGGGCATCAAATTTAAGAGTTTACCTAATGAACAATTAGTTCAAGGAACTACATTAGTAAAGCGAGGTTTTGCTCATATGCAAAAACATGGTGTTATTATGGATGTTACAAATGTAGAACAGGCACAGATTGCAGAAGATGCTGGTGCTGTTGCAGTCATGGTTTTAGATAAATTACCTTATGATGTTAGAAAGGCTGGAGGAGTGGCTAGAACTGCAAGTATTAAAGTTATTGAAGCAATAATGGATGAAATTACAATACCGCTTATGGCAAAATGTAGGATCGGGCATATATCAGAGGCAAAGATACTTGAAGTGATAGGTGTTGATATGATAGATGAAAGCGAGGTTCTTACACCTGCAGATGAGGAAAATCATATATGGAAATGGGACTATACCACTCCTTTTGTAAATGGTGCAAAGAATCTAGGCGAGGCGCTGAGACGAATAGAAGAAGGAAGTTCTATGATTAGGACTAAAGGTGAACCTGGAACTGGGAATATTGCAGAGGCGGTCAGGCATATCAAACAAGTTAATAATGATATCAGAAAACTTCGATCTTTTTATATTGACAATGACGAACAAGAATTAATTAAATTTTCCCGTGAACTCAAAGTTTCTTATTCATTAATTAAAGAAACTGCTAAACTATCTAGATTACCAGTAGTAAATTTTGCAGCTGGTGGTATATCAACCCCTGCAGATGCAGCATTAGTTATGAATTTAGGTTGTGATGGTATTTTCATTGGTTCTGGTATTTTTAAAGCTGAAGATCCAGAACAAAGAGCAAAGTCAGTAGTGTTAGCTACGACATATTATGATGATCCTAAGATAATTATGGAAGCTCAAAAATTAGTAGATGAAAAAAAATCATTAGTAGGTCTAGATACTAAAAGTCTTGAATTACGTATGCAAGAAAGAGGTCCTACTATTTGAGTAGTATTAAGATAGGAGTATTAGGAATTCAAGGAGATATAGAAGAAAACATATTATCAACAGAAGAAACATTAAAAAATCAAAACTTACAAGGAACAGTAGAATCAGTTCGCTATTCTGAATCCATAGCAGAATTAGATGGTTTAATATTACCAGGTGGTGAAAGTACAGTTATTGGAAATTTGTTATCTATTCAAGGTAAAGTCTTTCAAACTATAGAAAAGAGAATCACAGAAGGTATGCCAGTATTAGGAACATGTGCTGGTTTGATAATGTTATCAAAACGAGCATATGATAAAGTTGTTGGAGAGACAAAACAAAAATTATTTGGAATGTTAGATGTTGTAATTGAAAGAAATGCATTTGGAAGACAACATGAGTCTTTCGAAGTAGATCTTGAAATTCCAATTTTAGGAAAGGATCTTTTTAGAGGAATTTTCATAAGGGCGCCTATAATAAATAACGTTGGAGAGAATGTAAGTATTCTAACTAAACTCAATGGTAAAATTGTAGCTGTTAAACAGAATAATATTATTGGAACATCTTTTCATCCTGAACTTTCAGCAGATAGGAGATTGCATGAATTATTTATCAAAGATATCTTAGAATTTAGCAAAAATTAAGTTTTTCCTAACATGCGGGGGGTGGGATTTGAACCCACGAACCTCTAAAGGACGGGATCACCCATTTTTTTTGATCTTAAGTCCCGCGTCTCCAAAATTTTTGTTATTTGGCCAGGCTCTACGACCCCCGCCTATATTGCAAAGTCGGATAACCCTGATATTAAACTTTACAGTATAATTCTATAACATTAATTCCGTTTAGTATCTTTGATAATCATGGAAATGGTACTGCCCTAAATGGAAGTCTAAATGGCACATCATCTTCTTCTTCCTTTTCTTCTTTTATATTCTCTTCATTATCATTATCAAACAAATCTTTTATAGTAATATCCTCAAAATCCTCTGTCTCTTCTACCTCTTCCCTTCCTCCTCCTTCTCTTTTATTATCGTCGTTGCTATCTTCATTTTCTTCTACCTCTTCCCTTCCTCCTCCTTCTCTTTTATTATCGTCGTTGCTATCTTCCTTTCCTAGTACAATATGATTATAAGATAAAATATCAATACTTACAAATAGTAAAATACTTAGTAAAAATGAAAGATATATTTCTTTTCTAATCAACTGCAGTGTCAATAGTCATGTTATTTTAAATTATATTAGCTTTAAGTAACGTGTTACTAGTTAATAATACTAATACATTTAATAGAAATTATTTCTATATGAAAATATAATTACATTGTTGTGTATTTTAATAATTAAAACTTATTATTTGATCTATATGTATTAACAAAAGTTATTGTTTTATCCTATTCTTTTCATTTTTGAACCGCACTTTGGACACATCGTATTATCATGCTTAGTTCCACATACCATACAATAATAGTTAATCTTGTTAGAATTAAACATAGAAAAGGTCTCTCCTCCAAACTTTCTCATTTCTCTTCTTCTTATGTAAAAACTCAAGAATAATACTATTGGAATTATTACAATTATTGAATAGGGAAATGGAATTATAAAAGAAATTACAATACTAATTGCAAAATATATTGATATCCATTTTAATTGTTGTAAAATAAAATTTTTATTATCCACTAATTACATTGTATATTTCATATAAATAAATTTGATCTTTATTAAATTTTTTCAACTTAAAAGACTTCTAAACTATTAATTAATATAACTAAAAGATTCGTATTGTATATAAATAACTATAAATGATTGATATAACTTTAGGACATACTCCTGATGCTGATGATGCCTTTATGTTTTATGGATTATCTAGTGGAAAAATAAGATCTAATGAATTTCGTATAAACCATGAAATTGAAGATATTGAAAAGCTCAATAAACGTGCAATGAATAATGAATTAGATATAACAGCTATATCTGTTCATGCATATGCATTTCTTAAGGATTATGTAATTTTGCGAAGTGGAGGAAGTTTTGGAGTGAATTATGGTCCAATCGTTTTAGCAAAAGAGATTTTTTCAAAAGGAGATTTAACCAAAAAGATAATAGCTATACCTGGCAAGATGACCTCTGCATATCTATTGTTATCTCTTTTTTTAGGCAATTTTAAAGAAAAAGAATTACCTTTTCATCTTATACCTCAGGCCATAATAGACAACCATGTTGATGCAGGTTTAGTGATTCATGAAATTCAAATTGCATATGATTTATTAAATCTACATAAAATTATCGATTTAGGGTCATGGTGGCATAATCTCACAAATGGTTTGCCCGTGCCATTGGGTATAAATATTGCAAATAATAAAACATTAACACTGGAACAGATTAGAAGTTTTGACTCTTTATTTAAAAATTCTATAATTTATGGTCTAAATAACATGGAAGAAGCATTGGATTATGCAATGAAGTATGGAAGAGGTCAATCAAAAGATATGATATCTAAATTTGTTAAAATGTATGTGAATGAAATTACTGTTGATATGGGTAACGGTGGAAAAAAATCTATTGAACGAATTTTTCAAATGGCATCTGAAAAAAATCTTATACCTCCTTTCCAAATCTATTTTGCCTAATTTAGAATTTTATAAAATTATATTATTCTCTAATTCTTATTTAATTAGAATTAAAATCAATAAATCCTTAATAATATATTCATATTATAATTAATTTTAAGGTAATGTAAAATGAATCTATATTTTTTATAAATTTTATAATATTTGATCTTATACGGAGTTAAAAACCATAATCTTAAATCTATACTTTTAAAACTTTAAGGATTATATAAAAAGATAAACGGTTTGTTGTAAATTGTAAATTTCTGTTATCATTCTTGATTTGTATAAAACTATTAGTATTTTTTTAATATCTCAAAAAAGGTATCTCGTTGAGCAGGTTCTCTTTTTATTTCTTTAATCAAATTTACAAGTTCTTGTATTGATATTCCACTATCTTTTCCAGCAGCGCGAAATATTTCTTCTGAAAAAGCTGTACCAACTAAATCATTACCTCCACATGTAAGTGCTACCTGTGCTATTTTTTTCCCTAGAGAAACCCAATATACTGATATATTATCTAAAACATTTCTTAATAACAATCTGGCAATAGCTATTATTCGTAGATCATAATTAGATGGACTTTCCCTAACAATCAACTTTTTCTTCTCTAATTCTGTATTCTCTAGACTAAATTTAAGTGGTATAAAAGTATTGAAACCATGAGTTTTTTTATTAAGTTCTCTTATTTTTATAATATGATCTATAATATGTTCTGGTTTCTCAATATGTCCAAAAAGCATAGTAGAATTAGTTTTCAAACCAATTTCATGAGCTTGTCTAGCTGTATCAAGCCATTCCTCTCCTGAGCATTTTCCTCGTACAATAACATTTCTTATATCTGGGCTAAAAATTTCTGCTCCTCCTCCAGGAAGTGCATCCAAACCAACATCCTTTAATCTCAATAAAATTTCTTTAACTGAGTTTTTGGTTAATTTGGATATAAAAAAAATTTCGGCAGGAGTGAGAGCTTTAACTTTTACAAAGGGAAATTCTTTTTTTATATTCTTTATCATGTTTTCATAATATTCTAATCCAAGTCTAGGATGGAATCCACCCACTATGTGTAATTCTGTAGCACCCATTTGTTCTATAGCTATTCTAGCTCTTTCAACTATCTGTTCATTAGTTAATGTATAAGCATCATCTTCATGCTCTTTTCTATAAAAAGCACATAAAGAACAACTTGCTGCACAAATATTAGTATAATTTAAATAATATGATGAAACAAAAGTCACAGTATTTCCTTTGCATCTTTTTCTAATTTGATCAGCAACAGAACCTAAAATGAATAGATTTTCTTTAAATAGTTGTAAACCATCATTATACGTTAATTCTTCTCCAGATAATGCTTTTTCAATAGCTTGTGTAGGTTTTGATATAATACTGTTGATATTATTAGTAATCAATTTAGTTATGTCAATTAACTTATTATTTGTTATATATTATTCTATATTACAGAGGATATATTCTCTTGTAAAGAATAAATAGAATAATCAAACTATAATTTTTAATTGCAAAATAGTTTAAGTTGTATTGTATCAAAATCAGAAATTGGAGATATTTTAAATAATGTATTAGAAGGAGAAAGACTTAATCTCCATAATTGTAAGGAATTGCTAAAATCTGATGATGTATATACAATTGGCTTGGTTGCTAATACTCTTAGAAAAACTCTTTTTGGTAACACAGCCACTTTTATAAATAATATTATTTTGAATTATACGAATGTTTGTGTAACCTACTGTAAATTTTGTGCTTTTTATCGACCTCCAGGTCATACAGAATCGTATACACACAATATCAAAGACATACTGAAGAGAATCACATTGTCAAAAGAAATGTTTGGAATCACTCAAATCCTTTTTCAAGGTGGGCATAATCCAAATTTATCTATTGAATATTATGAAGAAATTTTTAAGGAAATAAAAAAATTCTATCCTTCAATTGCCATTCATGGTCTTTCTGCTTCTGAAATTGATATGATATCTAAAGTCGAAAGAAGTAGTACTAAAGAGATTCTATCTAGACTACAAGACGCAGGATTAAATTCATTACCAGGAGCAGGAGCAGAAATTCTTGATGACAAGGTAAAATCAGTAATCAGTCCACTAAAGATAAAAAGTAATCAATGGTTAAACATTATGAAGGAAGCACATGAGCTTGGAATCAAGTCTTCAGCAACAATGATGTATGGAACTGTAGAAACCGATGATGATATCGCACAACATATAATAAAAATATCTGATTTGCAAGAAAAAACTAATGGATTTATAGCTTTTATTCCTTGGGGATTTGAACCTAATAAGACTCAAATGCAAACAGAAGGAATTGCTAAATATTCTTCTGGAGGATTAAGATTACTAAAAATGATCGCAATCTCGAGAATAATGTTTTATGGGCTAATCTCTCATATTCAATCATCTTGGCTTACAAATGGAATTGGAATGGCACAATTGGCTCTTTATTTTGGTGCTGATGACTTTGGTGGAACGTTGATAGGTGAAGAAGTAGTAAGTGCAACTGGAGCACGATCAACTGAACTTACCTCTACTAATATTATTGAATCTATTAAACAAGCAGGATTTTCTGCTGCAGAACGAGATAATTTTTATAATATAATAAAAAATTTCTAATTATCATAATCTTAGAGAGTATTATGAATACATTAATGTAATATTCAACTATGTATTATAAATAACATAGAGACTATTTTTTTAGTAAAAACTCACTAATAATACAAGTACGTTTAAATGTCCTCTTTAGCAAATTAATCCTTTATATGCCTGTTGGTATTGATGATATGGCAATTTATGTTCCAAAGTTATATCTTGATTCAAAGGATTTTGCAATAGCTAGAGGAATAGATCCTCATAAACTAGAAAATGGAATAGGAATATATAAAATGGCCATGGTTGATACTAATCAGGACCCTGCTTGTATGGCAGCGAATGCCTGTTTAAAATTAATGCAAAAAAATGATCTTAAACCACTAGATATCGGTAGAATGTATGTTGCAACTGAATCAGCATTAGATGAATCAAAAGCTATGAATTCTTTTGTCATTGGAATGCTTGAGCAGATTTATGGTGAGGGATCTTTTGAACATGCTGGTGGAATAGAATGTAAGTTTGCCTGTGTAAGTGGCTCCTATGCATTATATGACAATGCTAATTGGATTAGAGCAGAAGAAAATAATGATAGAGCTGCAATTGTTATTGTAAGTGATATTGCAAAATATGATTTAGGATCAACTGGAGAGTATACACAAGGAGCAGGTGCAATAGCTATGTTAGTAAAAGACAATCCTAGATTAGTTGCTTTTGATCCTAAAGTTACTTCTACAATAATTAAAAATGAATATGATTTTTATAGACCTTTTGGAAAGGAAACTCCTCTAGTTAATGGAAGTTATTCTAATTACTTGTACCTAATTCAAATTAGAAAAGCATTTGATAGTTACCGAGAAAAAGCAATTAAAACTAAATTAATTCAATTAAAAGAAGATGAATCAATAACAGATAAAATTGATTACATTAGCGTACATTTACCTTATCGAAAAATGGGTGAAAAAGCATTAGCATATCTTCTACGACATGAATGGAGATATTTACCAAGATGGAAACAAATAATAGAAGAAGTAGGAATGAATGAACCTGCTCCAAAAGATCCTAGAGGAACAATTGAATCTATATTAGCTGATAAGGATTTTATGAAAGAAGATGAAAAGTTCAGGAAAGCATTTATACGTACTTCTTCTTTCAAAAAAGTTTTTGAACAAAAAATGGCTAGCTCTCTTGAAGCTTCATCTATAATAGGAAATCTTTATACTGCATCAATGTATATGGGATTAAGAAGTTTATTAGAATTCGAATATAAGAAAAACATTGACTTAGAAAATAAAAGAATAGGATTTGGATCGTATGGAAGTGGAAGTAGTGCCATGGTTTTTAGTGGTGTTATACAATCTGCCTATAAAGAAATTGTTAAAGACATGAGTCTAGAAAAAGAAATAGGCGAACGTTCTAAATTGGATATGCAGGAATATATTCGTCTTCATTCAAACGAAAGAAAAATCAATGACCCAATATCAAATCCTAAGAAGGAATTTGTTTTAGTAAAAATTGGTGGCAATACTGCAGATAAGGCCGGGTTAAGAGAATATGTTTTTTGTAATTAAAAATTTTTATTAGTTTGATATTATCTAAATTCTATACCTGCATCCAAGAAACCCGCAAGTAACAAGATTATTATAGAGAGAATCACAGTTAGTCTTCCATAGTTAATAATTTTTGAGCGGATTATGTTAATATATCCCAATTCTTTATTTTCAATAATTTTTGCTTCTGTATCTTTTCCAAAGCTTTTGATATGAATTATATAACTTGCAAAAGTAATAATTACGAATATAATTTTAATCAACAACAAAATTCCATAATCTGTTTCAATAAAATTATATGGATATTCAAAAAAAAATCTTGAGTTATATAATCCTGTTAACATCAAAATAATAAATGAAGGGAATGCAATGATATTAAATCTTCTACCAATTTTTATCATGATCATAATTCTTTCTTCCATTGAATTTCCAATATGCTTTAACATGGGAGCAAGAATTATTCCAATAAAAATTGATCCACCAACCCAAATACTTGCAGATAATAGGTGAATCCATATAATAAAACCATCAACTATATTCATAGTTCGTAGTGTTAGTCTAAAGCATATAATCACTTTAATGTATCTTTTATAGTGCTATATGATAATTATAATTAAGAAACATTTTAATTCTTTTTTTGAAACTTTATCTATAATATATGTTCCTTAGTAAAAGAAGAATTGTACTTTTTGGAGTAATAGGTGCTTTAGCAATTACAATTATTTTCCTTCCACAAATTCAATATTTTGTTAATGCTCCAGATGTGAATGCAATTGATTTTAAACTGTCGTCTGTTGATATTACCAATCTTTCAAATAATACTAATAATATTGAACTACTCTTATTTTTTGATGTTTCTAATCTATCTGGAAAATCTGCAACGACCTCAAAAGTTGAATATGACCTTTTTGGAGATGATGAATTATTAGGTCATGGCGTTTTATCTTATGAAGATATTCCATTAAATGGTAGACCACAACTTACTCCAGGACAAACCACTACTTTAAAATCTTCAATTATTCTTCAACCATCTGATACAAATATGGATATAATTGAAAATCTAATAAACAATCCATCAGATTCAATAAATAGTACAAGATGGAATGTTAATGGATCAAGTCAGATAGAATCAGCATTTGTTATTATTCAGAAAGACTTCAGTGATGTTCTCTAATTTTCAGAGAATAAAATAAATGAAATTTTTTGTATATTCTGTTAATTTCTATAACTGATTTGATAGTCCTCTTTTTTTTGTATCAAGAATAACCCATTGTTCAATCCAGTTACATTTTGCAGGACTATATTGGCTTGTTTCATCCTCTGTAGAACATAAATGTTGAAAAGTACAACCAAAACATGGTGCTCCTTCTACACTAGCAATCTCAACGGGTCTTCTGTCTACTTTTAATTGTGGTATTTTTTTAACTATCAGTTTATATGTCCATCTACCTTTGTATAATATTCTTTCTCTAGAAATAAGAGATTGTTTTTCAAGATTTCCAACTAATCTTGATCCATCCCTGCTGTCTATAGAGAATGATTTACAAAGTTCTGTTTGAAATATTCCTATTTCTCCACTATCTACTATTGCTTGAAATACTTGTTCTGTTAATTCACTTTTATTTTTTGGAGGCAATTTTGGGTTATTTTCATTTGAAGACAAAATATATTATTTTTAAGTATATTTGATATAAAAATCTAATGTATTGTGCATATAATATCTAGTATAGTATAGCCAGTTAATTTGTTTAATATCTATATAAATAAGTAGTACTTATAATTTTGAAAGTTCAAAAAATATTAATACTTTTTATTTTTAGAATTATTCCAAAATATCATTTAAATGAAAAAAATATTATTTATTATATTTTTCATATTTTTCATATTTCTCAATTACAAATCAAAATTAGCTTTTTTTGAACTATTTTCTTTAATAACTTTCATTATTAATGAAGGTTTTTGTTTTTCATGATTAGTAAGATATGGATCTCCTTCAAAATATAATTGTGTAGTATACATAGGTTGATCTGGAATTCCTACTTTAACATGAATGTAACTAGGACGGATAAAATCACCTTCACCATATTGCTTAGGGTGTTTAGTGTCTGATACATATTTTCCTTCATTGTCAGTTTGAATTTTTCCTAAGTATAAATCTCTCATTGTCATATTTTCCATTAGAATCAGCTTGTCAAAATCCAATACTGCTCCCTTAACCGGATTACATTGCATATCTAGAACTCTGCCACTTATAATCAATCTATCTCCTTCTCGGAATATCTGTTTGAATGGGGAGCTCCTTCCTTGTAATATGGGCATTGTACATCTGTTTTAGTTAAATAACAAAAAGAATTATTCGAAGTAAGATTGTTGTCCTGTGCTATAGAGGACGATATCAAACTATTTGTGGTTAAAATACAACCAAAATAATTAAAAAAATATATATTTCATAAATCTATTAAAGTAATAAACTATAAAAATTTATTCTAATTGTATATTTTATAACAAGATTTCATTTTTAATAATAACGTATTATATATAAATTAATATACAAATTTCATTTTAATATTCGATCAATTAAATGAATCGAAATTCTTTCACCAATTCTGAAATATTTCTTCTTGGTTTTGATACTATAACAAATTAAGAATTTGTGTAATGCCTATTATCATATTTTGCTCATTATACTATTTAAAAAATCATTTTAATTTATCTAAGGCATTATTGCTTAATTAAAATAAGTCATGCAATGAATAATAATCAAATAGTATTTGAGAATAGTATTAGTATTTAACTTTATTTTTATATGTACTTTTATAACATTTTATTTATTAGATTATATCTTTAAATATAAAGATAATAGATTATTCATAACAATTTAACAAATGTATTATATGTGCACTTATTCCAAAGCCGGAATTAGACAAAAGAATCAAATTTCTCAAACAGATTTACAAGATGAATATCAAATATGGGTAGATTTAGAAGATCCGACGTCAGAAGAACTATCTCGAATTCAAGAAATATTTCTCATTGATGCTAATATTCTAAAACAATATTCTAGTGGTTTAAAAAAACCACAAATAAGAATTTTAAAAAATTACATATTTACATTATTATTAAATATAAAGTTTAAAACTTTACAGACTATTGAAACAGAAGCAGTATACCTGTTTATTGGCAAAAATTGGTTAATAACAATCCATTCTTCTAAAATTAATCTAAAACAAATTATAAAACAAATATTTGAAAATGATAAAGAGGTAATTGAGTCATCAATTGACATCTTGTATTATAACATTTTAACAAAAATTGTAGAGGAATATGAACAAGTACTTACAGCAATAGAAATAGCGATGACAGATTTAGAAGAAAAATCTTTGTATAATCCTTCTAAAACAATATTAGTAAATCTAGAAGGTTTATCACGTCAATTAATTATTCTCAGAAGATATTTTTGGAAATTACGAGAAATTTTTAATTTTTTACTTTATTCAGAAAAAGAAAAAGAAAAAGAAAAACAAATACAGACAAAATACTTAAAAATTATCTATGATAATGCAAACGAATTATTAAATTTGATTGAGTCTCATAAAGAAACAATTAACGCTATAAGAGAACTTTACATTGCCTATGTATCATTGCAAATGAATGATACAGTAAAAACATTAACAATATTCTCTGTTATACTTTTACCTTTAACTTTTATCACTGGTTTTTATGGTATGAATGGTATAGATTTAACTAATTTCTTTTCGGTACCATCAGGTTTAATTTTGGTTTTAATAACTATGGGAATAATACTTGCAGTATTAATTATATTCTTTAGGAAAAAGCAATGGATATCTCAGAAAGACTATTATGATATAGAAAAAGATATAAAAAAAGGTAAAAAAGGATAAAGAAATAGACTAAGCAATACATCATATATTATCTATTTAAAAATTAATATAAAAAAAATTTATTTATTAATTATGAAATGTCAATATCAATACTTGATTTTTATAATATCTAATAAGTTATTTTTCTCATTATATTCGATAAAAAGTCTAAATTATATAATGAAAATTGATGGAATTCTACATCAAATAATAAGATATTTGTGAATAAATCTAAAACTTCATTGGCAGTTTGTTTTGATGGATTAATTTTCTTTTCTTCCCTTGTTACCATATATTCTTTTATTATGTGACCTAATGCTCTTAAACCACCTCATTTAGTTTGATAAGTTTTTGCATCTTTGGCCTCTTCATCTGCGTTCCATTCTTTAATCAAAGTGATGTTATACTTTAATTAAAAAACAACTTATTTAATTGATTATCTTGATTCAAATGATAGATGAAAAAAAAGGAATTATTACTACCACAAGGATCTTCACACCTATACCAGAAATATTAAGGATCGTATAAGCATTGGGAAGAAGAGATTCCAAATCCATACTAAGAGTGGTAAGATCTTGTGAATGAAAAATATAGTGAACCACTATGCTAATAAATATAATTTGAAATGAGAAATGAATCGAATACTTATTTTGTTTATTACTTCTATTTCTATCATTCTTTTACTATCTTTGTTTAATATCTTTCCCAAATCAATAATGACCTTAGCTTTTGCTATTGATAATAATAATAATAATAATAATTCGCTTACATCAATTCAATAAACCGATATTATATCCTTTACCTCCTGATTTTCCTGGTGTGAACTGAGGATTAGCAGGTGCTTTTTGTAAAAATGATATACCAACTTTTCCACCTGATTTAAAATGGTACATACCTGGGGAAACTGATTTACCATCAACGAATTATGATGATGACATTCTTTACCCTATTTTCCTCCTTCTCTTTCTAATCACAACTATAAAATAGCAAAAATTAGTTAATGAATTCCTATATATTGCGGTCACCGGGATTTGAATTCCCGCTTTACTTCGAGTAAAGTCCCGGGTTGCGGGCTAACTTCGCATGGTTTATGCATGGAAGGCCAGTGTCCTAACCAAACTAGACGATGACCGCAATTTATTATTTAAGAAATATTATAGATATTAAATCTTCCCATCGTCTAAAATGATCATTGTATTTATTTATGTAATATCTATGGATATATTAAATCAAATTCAATTTCTCCTGCAAGAGCTTGAAAACTAGATGTTTGTCTATATGCAAAATTTCCATTAACTTGAAAACTAGAGGTTTCATCAGTAATTTTAATCCATACCTTCTCTATTCTGTTATCTTTTTGTATTATTTTTTCATCTTTTAGTGTTACAGTTCCATTACCAATTATAGGATAAATACCCTCCTGGGAATCCACAAATCCTTCTGGTCGTGTTCCAATTTCTCCAGATGCAATACGTATCTTGTCTAAATTGATATTATAATTAATATTTTCAAGAAT
>JAATVJ010000424.1 GCA_014523515.1 Nitrososphaerales archaeon TH1177
ACATTGAGAGCATTAGCTAGATATGATCAGTTAATTAAAGAATATCCATTAAAAAAATTACAAAATTATAATTTGAAATATACTTCTCTTTCTATAATAAAAGATCATTTATTGAATATGAGTACAAAAGAAATATCTACTATTGATGTGATAGGTAGTAATAGAGCAGAAACAATTACCACAGGATTATATACTATTTATTTACTTATGTCAAAATTAAATTTTCAAAATTTGATTGTAAGTGCTAATGGTATACGTGAAGGGATTCTATTAGATTTTATTCACTCTTTAGAAAATTCTACTAATAATAGTATATCAAATTCTAAAGCTCAATATATCAGATTAAATAATTATCTCATAAAAAATTGTGAAAAGAATTCTTCATCAATGATAATGCCAATTTTTATTAATCAACTATTATCCCTTGAAATAATAAATAACTACGAGCATGATATATTAAGAAAAGCCATTCTTTATTTACCAAAAATTTCTAATACCATTAGCTATCTAGGTAAATTTTATTTTCTACTTGATGAGGATATTCCAAACATTAACCATGAACAACAAGTTATCCTAGCTTTATCTTTAATATCAATTTATAAACCAAAAATTAGTTCCGAAATAGCAGAAAATTATACTTCTTTATTAAATCCATATTCGAAAAAAAATAGTAGGAAAAAAATTGTGGAAAAAATTTCTATTTGCTTACAATTGTATAAACTTTTGCAAAAAAATAAATGTATAAAAATAAGAGAATTTAATAAAGAGAACAGAAAAATGTTAATATCTATAACATTACATAAAGAATCTGTAAATTATGAGATCTTTTTAAAAGAAATATTAAAAAGTTTTGGATCTATATTTAATATTTCAATAGAATATTCTTCTCTTCTTCAATATGAGAAAGAAATTAGGAGATAAAAAAATGAGCATACAAAAGACACAACAAGTAAAAGAAAAAAAGAGATATGAGATAACAGGAAAACTTATAGTAGTAGAAGGGATAGATGGCTCAGGTAAATCTACTCAAATCAGACTTTTAGAAAAATGGCTTAGATTTAAAAATATACCTGTATTTTTAACAGAATGGAATTCTTCTGAGGCTATAAAACAGGTAACTTCTAAGGGAAAGAAAAAAGAAAAGTTAACTCCAACTACATTTTCTTTACTTCATGCAACTGATTTTGCAGATCGCTATGAAAAAAATATCTTTCCTCTTGTAAGAGCTGGTTACATCGTATTAGCTGATAGATATATCTATACAGCTTATGCAAGAGATATAGTAAGAGGATGTAATCCAATTTGGGTGAAAAAAGTATATGATTTTGCATCAAAACCAGATCTTGTATTTTATTTTAGAGTTCCTGTTGATATTGCTGCTGAGAGAATATTATCAGGAAGACCTCGATTAAAATATTATGAAGCAGGAATGGATCTTGACTTGAGTAACGACATTTATGAAAGCTATCGTATTTTTCAAAGTAAAATAATCGAACAATATGATAAAATGATCACGAAGGAAAATTTTGCAGTTATTGATGGTACATATAATATCGAACAACAACAGCAACTAGTACGAGATAAATTCAATGAAATAATAATGAAAACTAAACCTACTGATAAAGAAGGTTAAAAAAAATATATGATTGATACCAAATACAATAACAATAACAAAATCAATTATTATGGATATGGAATTCCATATTTGCAGGATATTGAAATAAAAGGTAAACTAATTATAATTGAGGGGACAGATTCGTCAGGTCGTAGTACACAAATATCGTTACTTAATTCTCATCTTGAGGCAAATGGTCACGCCGTTTTGAATACGGGTTTAAAAAGATCAGAACTAATAAGCGAAGGAATACTTCATGCCAAAGAAACTCACTTATTGCGAAAGAGAACCATGAGCTTGTTTTACGCTGCAGATTTTGCAGATCAGCTTGAAAGTAAAATTATTCCTTCGCTGAGAGCTGGTTACATCGTATTAGCTGATAGATATATCTATACACTTATGGCAAGAGACGCAGTAAGAAAAATAAATCGAAGATGGTCTCATAATTTATACGGCTTTGCGATTAAACCTAACCTTGTTTTTTATTTAGATGTTGAACCTAAAGAACTTTTAAAGAGAACATTTGAAAAAAATATGACGCTTGACTATTATGAATCAGGAGAGGATTTAGGAATTTCTGATGATATTTTAGAATCATTCTTAATTTATCAACAGAAAATTAAACAAGAATTCATTAGAATGCAAAAAATTTATGGAATTATTCCAATAGATGGTAATAGGCCAATAGAAAGTGTTAATGTAGATTTAAAGAACAAAATTGACCAATTTTTAGCCAAAGAATAAAATACTATTGATTCAGTATTGAATCGGCGAGTAAGTAGTATAATAAACAATCTAAAAAAATTTATTAAACTTAATCTGTATGTACTAGTCCACAGCTATAGCCTACTAAAAAGAGTAAGCAGGTGTTAAGGTTTTGGCTTCTTAATACAATAAGTATAATAAACTATCTACTTATTCTCTTGAAAGGGGGCCTTGGAAATACAACCTTCACAGGATGCCGAATTGCAGGTTGAATCATTACAATCTCTCCTTTGTCCATTTGAGCAATATTTCCTTTAGTAATATCATCTAACATGGAATAAGAACTTGTTGATAATTCCGACAATCCTAGTTTTGCTATCATGTGTATCCCTGTATTCTCATGTAAAATTGGATCCACTGCACTCTTGAATTGCTGAGCTGATAAAAGAATAGTATTCCTTGATTTTCCTGCTATTATTGTTTTTATAATCTGTTCTGCTACAGCGGATCGATTTCCCAAGGAATAAATATGTGGAAGAAACCTATTGATTTCATCTATAAATATTAAAATGTACTTGGGTTTTTTCTGTTTATTAGGTTCTGTATTTCTTTCTATTCCATTTTCTAACTCGTGCTCAAGAGAATTTTCAAAACTATAACGTGATGAATAAAGTTCATCTATGTTCTTCATAACATCTCCAATAACTAATGATTGTTCTTCTAGAGTAGGAATCATTGCAATGTCAATAACGAATACATCTCCTGCTTTTATTTTGTTTATTTCATTTCCAATATAGATACTAGTTTTTCTTTTGTCAGTAAACAAAGATGATCTTTTATATTTCTGGATATATCCTAGAAAATGCAAATACATTGATTTATGACCTACTATCTCTGGAGGATAGTTAGTATACTTTAGTAAATCCGACCAATTTTTTACAATATTATTAGAGCTATCCTGCAGAGGCCATGATTCATAAATATAATTAATTATTGTATAAAGATTATAGCGAGGATCATAACTTTCAGATGAAAGTAGAAGATCAAGTCTATCATAAATATCTTTTAGTTCATATGAGTATGTTCGAAAATTGGGTGGGATATGTACGGATATAGGTTTTCCATCTTTACCTCTTGGAAGAAAGTAGGTTACATTATCAAAAGGATCCGCTGAAATTTTTAAGATTTCATACAATTTATTATCTTTTTCTGTAATTTTTCCCTCTTCTCTTTGATGAATATACAGTAAATCATCCTCCCGTGTATTAAAAAATATAATGGCTACTTCTTTATTCTTTATCAGCTTTTGATACATAGAATGTAATAAAAACATAACATAAGAAGTTTTTAAATTTCCAGAAATTCCCGTCGCATTTATATGAGCAGTATCAGGTCCTGCCAAGTATGACATTGC
>JAATVJ010000425.1 GCA_014523515.1 Nitrososphaerales archaeon TH1177
TATTTGGAGATCATAAAAGAGGAGGTAAACGTGGATGGGGCTCAATTGAGCATAAAAATCTGGTATTTGATATCTACAAGAGAAATGGAATTGTTATTACATTTCCAGTATCTGATAGAAAACATGAGACGTTGATTCCATTGATCAAACAATATACCAAGAAAGGATCGTTGTACTATTCTGATGATCATACAGCATATGCAATGTTGAATATGATTGGAAAACATAAAGTGGTTGCACATGTGGAAGAGAAGAATACGTAAGAGAAGATAGTCATATTAATGGACTTGAAGGATTCTGGAGTTATGCCAAAACTTGGTTATATCATTATAGAGGAGTACAAAACAGTATTTTCATCTGTATCTAAAAGAGATAGAATTCAGATTCAACAATAGAGACAAAGATATCTTTCATATGTTGACAAATATTCTCGTTAAAACTGTTCCAAAACCTTAGGTATTACCAATTTAAATGGATCTTCTTTGTCGATTAATAATTCTGAAAATTGGAACGGGAATGATAGAAACCAGGTAGGTTTAGCCGATAGTATTATTTAAGATGAATACTATTTGGATAAATTTCTAATTCTAGTATTTTTTTGTCTCATTATTGACATCATAATATCAATAAAATCTTATTCGAGAAATTAAAAAAATTAACAAGATTTTATGGACAAAATAATCCTTTTTTGAAATATTCTGAATCTTATTAATAGGAATGTTATAAAGTGTTGTTTTAAAAATGAAATAATGAAATAATAATGTTCTATATTCGGACCTGTTAAGTTAAGAGCCCTATCCCAAAAATAGATAGGAATATAGCTTGTGGTTTCTTATTATCATACATGATAATGCTTACGAGTAAAAAGTCTGTTAGTAGAACAATTATACGTATTCCAGATGATCTATAGAATGAAATTAAAAATATTTTTACCAGATGAGAAATCAGATAATACCACAGGTCGTCCCATTGTTCCCTACAGAAAAGTACTTGATGGAATAATGTTTATCCTAAGGACTGGTTGTCAATGGAAAATGTTACCTAAAGAGTATGGTTCTGGTTCTACATGCCATAGAAGATTTCAGGAATGGAGACAATCAGGTATCTTTGACAGATTATGGGCTAGATTGTTAAATATACGATAACAAAAGAGGAATCAAATGGTCATGGCAGTCTCTTGACAGCATATCCATAAAATCGCCTTTAGTGGGGCAATGACTGGAAATAATCCTACTACTGATAGGAGTAAGTTAGGAAGCAAAAGACATATTCTAACAGATAAAGATGGTATCCCTTTGTCTACTATAATAACATCTGCAAATACTCATAATGATGTCACTGTTGCAATTGATACAATAGATAGCATTGTAATCAAAAGATCATCATCAACAACATTATCCAAACAAAAGCATAAACAGAAACAAAATCTATGCCTTGACAAAGCATATCATTCTAAAGAAATAGAACAAGAAATTACCAATAGAGGATATATATCACACATACGACATAGAAGAGAATAGAAGAAAAGAAACGCACCAAGAAATATTCAGCATGAAGATGGGTAGTTGAGAGAACAAATTCATGGCATAATAATAGATTCAGGAAATTATATACCAGATATGAAAAGAAAGATGAGAACTATCTTGGTCTTGTACAATTAGCAAATAGCATAATTGTTTATAGGAGACTAATTTTGGGATAGGCTCTAAGACTATTTCACCTCCGATTTTGAATAGAATTGTATTTCTGATTGTTGCGTTATATAGATAAATAAATAATCTTATCCAATTGTATACATGTTCTAGATCACAATTCTTTTTCTTATCAATACATGGATAGTAATCATCAAAATATTCTGTTCTATCCTTAAAATACTGCATTACTCACTCAATTAGGCTTTTCGCTAATGGTGAATTCAGGCTATATGTTGGATAGAGAAAAATAAGGTTTGAGGATATCATGTCCCACAATCTCTACCATATCCATTCTACATTTATTATTTTTTTATAAATATACTAATTCAAATTGCATTATTCACTATGAATAAGATTGAAAAAGAATAATTAATAAAAACCATAGCCCTCTAATGATTCCATCTATCATAACAATAGAGGATGCCATGGCTACTTTATTGTACTTAGATAGGCTTGATAACATAAATTATTAGAATATTTAAAAATCAGTGAACAAGGTTAATTGTAATCTTTGTTTTTATAATAATTTATAATTTTTTAGATAGTTTGTCTATCATATTAATTCAGTCATATTGGCATTTCTAAATATGCATTAACTAAAAAGACATAAACCAAAATTGAAGAATCACAAGACATTAACTAAGTGTAGAGAAAAAACAGAATGAAAGAAGATGTTTTTGCAAAATTTATATTATAAATCATATTCAAAAATCTGATTGCTATCACATTATTTAAATTTACTATATATGGTGATAATACATTAACATTATAAAATATATAAAAAATTGATATGAGTATATATATTTAAAAAGAAGTTTATACTATAATAGTTATATAGAAAAATTGTTTAGATATGAACTAGAAGAAAAAAAGTCATTTTATTGTGAAGTATGTGA
>JAATVJ010000426.1 GCA_014523515.1 Nitrososphaerales archaeon TH1177
GTTTATCTACATAACTGACACTTTTTCCTAATCTTGTAGCTAATTCAGATATTCCTCCCCATCCATAATTGGTAACATAGTCTTGGAATGCATGAGCTTCTTCTATAGGATTGAGATTTTTAGAATGAATATTTTCTATTAATGATACCTCGAATGCATCCTTATCATCTAATTCTACTACATGAGAAAGAATTTTTCTCCAGCCAAGCATTTTACAGGCATTATATCTTCTAGAGCCAGCAACTATTTCATATTCTCCATCTTCAATCATTCTAACAATAATAGGATGTAAAAGTCCTTTTTCCTTTATAGAGTAGCATAATTCATGTATATCCTCAGTGATATTACGTCGATAAGAATATCTGAATGGTTTAATTTTTGAAATATCAATGTTATCTAAAAGTCCGTTTATACTATTTGAAGTAGAATGGATTTTTTGCATACATGGTATTCCAGTGTAAAGTATATAACCTTTTTTCTATTTACCTTACTATAGTCACTAAATCCCATTTTTGGTACTAAATTACTACAAACAATACTTTTTCTATTTACCTTACTATAGTCACTAAATACCATTTTTGGTACTAAATTTATAAATTAGATCATTTTATCTTTTATTGATCCTATCTAATATTTTATTTCTATCTTTTCAGAAAAATTTTTCGGCATCGAAAATCTTCAAGCAGATCTAATAAGAAAGGATGAAATATAAAAAAAAGATTAAGTGCATCTCTAGACATCATGACTTTTTAACTCACAAGCCTAAACTCGAATTTAAAGCATCGAGCGGCAACAAAACAGTATATAGATACCTAAATAAAAATAGAAAGAAAAAGAGAATACTATTCGGGTTAGAAGAAAAAAAATCCTATAAAGTGACAACATATGGTAAATAAAAAGAAGAAATACTGTATAAATCACAATACAAGAAAGGAAGATAGCATGAAAATACAGTAACAGATTGAAACAGTGTAATAGATATATGATATTGTATTGAGTCTTGTTAATTACACAGAATCATAAAAAAAGAAGAGTAAAACAAAATCTATCTCTAATATAGAACAAGAATACAGGCTTTAGGAGAGTAATAGTAGATATGAAAACTTGTTTAATTATGCAAGATGTCTGCTGTAAAGATGTAGAAAAATAATTTAAAAGAATGAAAAAAATAGCTTAAGATATTATGGTCAGAGGTCGATTGCTGAATCTGTAATCATGTATGAGATTGGAGAAATACCTTAGTACTATCAAAATAGAGAACATAATAAAAAAAAGTAGATTGAAAACATTGTTATTTATTTGGTTCAGAACTATAAAAATAATCTATCAAAATATATTGTTAAGTTAGAAGGTATAATTTAATCTAGTTGTGCAATAGAGCAAACCACTACTATAGTTTTTAATTCATTCTCCATCTAAGGGAAAAACAATACACTGGTCTCCAAAATTGGAGACTTCAATAAAAAATATCTAAAAGAGTTTAAGTCTACTAGAATGTATAATGTTAGTTATTGTCATTCCACATACAACTTGTTACAATAATTATTACATTACTTATTATTGTAGTTCCTATTTGGATGACAAGAGGCATTCATGGTATTTTAAGAGTTATTTCACTTCTATTTGCAGGATTTGTGGGGTTTTTAGAGGTTTATTATCTTCTTAATTATCTCAACAACAATTACTCTGATTTTTCTGAATCGATAATTAAGCCTATTTATTTGTCTTTTCTTATTGCAACTGGATTGTTGATATTAATTTCACAAAGGAAAGATATTATTCAATACAAATTATTCAAAAATACAATTAATAAACAATAATGACTGAGATGATGATAGAAAACAATTTCCTTCTTCTATTATTTGCATTAGCCATATTTAGTATTAATGCAATTTTTCGAAAAAATATTAGATCTTTCCAAATAACTATAGTACTTTTTATTTTATTAATGATTTTTGGAGAAATAGTAATCAACTTTACAGATACTACTACTACTAATGATGATGATAGTAATAAAATAAATGAGGCAATGATGGAATCGAAAGTACTAATACAATTTCTAGCAATGGTTTTTTTGTTAATAGTAGTCTGGTTTCGATATTATAGAATTTTGAAATCCAAGAGAAAACCAGTAGAAACTCTGGATTCAATGTTAAAATAAAAATATATTTTGTTGAAAAAGCTCATAATTATTAGATCGCTTGTCTAAGATTGGCTAGTAGTGTGAAAAGTTAAAACAGATAAAAATATGATCAATTTCCTGTAATGTGTAAATAAATAATAATGTTTTGATTTGATATTCCTGGATAACTGAATATCTTTTTCTTCTGATTATTAATTAACGTACAAACAAGAAATTTATCTAACAAATTTAAATCAGTTATAATGTCGTATGTCTTATCTCTCCATATACTTTGGTAATATTGTAATGTTTATAACTTTCTTTTATCATTGGTACAAATTTCTTGGCGGTATCATGAATTGTACCTTTATTTACTTTGAATGAGATTATCTATTTTGATTTAGTATCAACTGCAATATGTAATTTGAGAAATCCTCTACGTTCCTTCTTCCACATTTATCTTCAATCTAGTTACCTACTTCATTTTGAAATGATGACAAGACCTAATACATTAATCACCAAGGTTATTGATTCCTTTATCCTGATGTAATTGTTTTTGTAAAAATATCGCTAACATTAGTAGACATTTTCTTGATATATATTCTTAGTTGAGTAAAGTGTATTTCATCTAGTTAAATATATTCTGCCAATCCCTTTACTATTTCTTGTACTCCTATATATGAAATATAAAATACTAATTTCAGATACTAGAAATTGTACATATAACTACTTGGATATAGAAATGGTGGTCTGTTAACCTTCCTGTCAATCATATTTTTTAGTTTTCTCCTCTTGTATAATTTGATAAATTCAATATCCATCAGAGGATATGACTACTACTTCTATATCATTCAATATTTGTTGACCATTCTTTTGGAAATTAGAAAAATAGTGAATTATAAAAGAATAATGCTGCAAACTAGATTTTAACTTCATCATATTTTATTTTTTTTATTCCTCTCTATTACTTGATTTTTATATATACTTTATTATTAAATTTACTATTTAAAATAACAAATAATCGATCTGAGGAAATATGAATAATAAATATTCCTATTATTCCTATTGAACCTCCTAATATTGCCATTGACGTATTTAAGGGTAAAATCATAGCATAGCCGATCACGCTAAGAAATACCTGAAAAATAATAGTAAGTATGATTGTAGAAGAAGCCAAAATAGAAGTTATAGAAACACCTAACTTTTTCATTCCTATATTATAGAACAATGCAGAAGATAGTGGTATAAAAGAAAATAAAATTAAGATATACACTTCTTCTATATTCAAATCTTCAAAACTGAAAACAGAATTTTTTGTAACTGTAAATATCATAGACGATATTACTATAAATGATAAACCTGATAAAACTAATAAAAGACCTGTGATTTTGATAGCAGAATTATTTTTAACCAACTTTATAGTAAATAAATATGAAGATGCCATACAAATAGCAGAGACTATTGATTCAAAATCTCCTAAACTAAAATAGTTGATTGATGATCCTATGTTACTGCCTATAGACATCGTTATGAAAAATCCTATGATCGCTAGAAAAACTCCAAACAACTGTGTTTTTGTTAACCGCTCCTTTAATACCAAATGTGCCAAAAATAGAACTATAGTTATCTCGAGAGCCCCTGCAATAAGGCCATCTTTTGAAGCACCTATTCTGCTAACAGAGTCATACCATGTGAAAATACCGACAGATAAGAATATAGCTGCGGGAAATAACTGTTTATAATTTTTAAATATATTTATAATATTATTGTCGTTTCTATTTGAAGCAAAATAAATAAGGAGCAAAATTCCTCCAGAAGTTGGGATGCATATACTTGCTATGGTTATTACGGAAATTTCTAAAGAATTTTGAATTAATTCTGCAAATATAGATTCGAAAGAAAGCAAAATTGCATGAGCAAAAACTATCCAGGAATATCTTAACATCTCAATTATTTCCCATTATATATATATTCTCAGGGTATAAAAAAACTACGCGATAATTGACCAATTAAAATTATAAAAATAATAAAAAAACCTCATAAAGATGATATCATCTGAAATTTCATAAAATTTTTTTCCATTATTTGATAAGAATGTATTATTAATAGCTAAATCCCAGTTTTGGGATTATGTTACTATTTAATAGCTAAATCCCAGTTTTGGGATTATATTTATTTTAATTAAAACCCAATAACTTTATATTATATTATATAATGATATTTTTAGTTTAAACTAATGGATCAATGTATTATCAAGCTAAGAGATGAAGTCTTGAAACTGATAATGAATGAAAATACCTTGAAAATCCTTAACCAGATAATAGATAATGATGATACAATTGGAAATACATTGTCAATTACAAAAATAAACTTAACCAGAAAACAATTTTATACAAAGTTAAATGAATTAATAAGAAAAGGCTTTATAAAAAAAGAAAAAGGAAAGTATTATCTCACTACATTTGGAAAAATTGTTTGTGATTTAACGTCTGAGTACAAAAATAAACTAGATTTAGTTGTAGAAGATTATTGGAAACTCAAAGCTATAGATCTGTTAGATATATCAGATGAGCTTACAAATGATGAAAGATACAAAATAATAAGCCATCTGTTTAAGCAAATTAATCAAAATAAAGAGAGGGAGAAGGATATAGATCAATCTAACGGGAAAGCGTTTCCCTACATACAATATTTACAAAAGAGAGACTTATCTTCAAAAAATTGATTTTCTTAATAATCAAATATTGAGATATATAGTTAAAAATAATAAAAGTAAAAGTTGTATTCTAAAAATCCACTAAATGAAAAATTAATAAACTTTATAGAAAGTAGTGGATATATTTATGGAAACCAAAAAACGGATATTGTTATTAGGGAAATAATATTAAATGTTTTGGAAAGAATTGGAAAGTCTTATTCTAAAGCTTTGATATATCAAATATGCAATCTTTATGGTTTGAGTCAAAATGAATTGTTATCAAACTACGAATTATTTGAAAAAAGTATAACAAGAGTTTTGGGAAAAACTGGATTCCCAATAATCCTTCGGATAAAAAAAGAGTTATTGAAATATCTTGTATTAAATAAGTTAGAGATTAGCATCAAAGATATCTTAGATCCTTCTTTTAATGTACCTGAAATAATCAACAAATTAGTTGAATCTAATAATTATGAATTAATATCTGAAATTCTGAATAAACGGAATCATATTATTTTTTTATTATGTAGTAATGATAAACATATAGAAAAAATCATTAGAAATCTTGTCCAGATTTCAAAAGGTACAAAGGATATTAGAAGAGTAGTAATAAGATTACATGATCATTTTGATGAAAAAAGATATTTCGAGTCTGAATCAGATATAGACACCTTTTATCTTGATGGTATATCTTCTTCTAATAAATCTTTTAAAATTAATAATATTGATTTTATCGACTTTGAACAATTTCATAAATCAAATATTCAGGTTTTTTGTTTCATAGATACTCAGATATTGAACCTATTCAATAACTATGAAAATTTAAAAAAAATTGAAAATAAGCTTGAAAAATTATATAATCTAAATGAAAATATACAAATTTGCTGTATATACGATATATCAAATACTTATCCAATAGAATATGAAATAAAACTTTTAAGAGATTTTATCAATCATCATAACGTAGTAATAATAGATGAACCATTTTTAATTTATCAAAAATTTGATATAAGAAAAGAAGATGTTTTAAAATGAATTTAGAAAGTTTTTATATATTCAGAAAAAGATTTTTGTTTATTGTAGGTCTATCTCTATTATCTGTTATATCACTGATCCTTTTATCTCCAGAAAGTCAAAGGGAAAATGTAGGTAATATTACAAATCCTATTTCAATTATTATTGCCTCATCGTTGTCGGTTTTAATATTGTACCGACAAAAGATCGATGGTGAAATTGGAAAGGCTTTTCTAATATTAACAATCGGATTAGTAACATGGGCTGTAGCTGAAATTTTATTCACTTATTCAGGATTGATCGCCTTAGAATTGGAAAGGAACATAATGTTATCCGATTTGCTTTGGTTAATTGGTTATGGTCCTTTAATTTACTATAGTTTAAAAATGTATGTTTTATTTCATAATTATTCAAGTAAAAAAAGTATAGTTGTAATTCTTATTTTGATGACGGCTTATCTAGTCTATATTTTACCTTTTATATATGATACTTATAGTCATTCATCAAACGAAGATCTGCCATTATTTTATGTTAGTATATCATATCTCTTACTTGATTTAATTTTTATTTTTCCTGCATCTTTAGTAATTTTAAATTCTGGGATTTTTGATAATAAAAATCAAGGAGTTTTAACATTTTTTCCCTGGATGTTTGTTGCAATGATTACAATAGGAATATCAGATAGTATTTTTGCCTATACTTCAGTCTCTGGATATTATCAATTAGAATGGATAACAACCCCTATCTATACTTCAGGATATCTTATCATGGCTTTTGGTCTTTATTGGCACTATAAATTTTTTATTTACAAATGAAAAAGTTCCTAGATGAATTTTTGTGCATATATAATAACGATTATAACTATCTATACCAATTATCATATTTTTATAATTTGATTTTATTATTATCATACTCAGTATAGATTAAAAGCTATCATCATCTTAAATATGTTAAATTTTGTCAATTTGATGATATAGAGGCTAATACTCAATAGTATTACAAAAAGAATCTAATACAAGATACTACTATCTTATATTTTGCTTTTATTATTAGAAACTTATTTTAAACTAGATAAAGATAATGAAATTTATAATTAAAATTAGTTTCATTTTTTTTAATAATAATAATAATAATAATAATAATAATTCATATGAATATATTATCTAACCTTAACTTTTATTTTTCCTTTGAAAATCAGTTTAATATCTATCTTTAAGTATTATCCATTACCATTAATTCTTTAATCATACTTTTGTATTCTTCTGCTTTAGAAAATAATTCATAATTAAATTGCTGTGATTCTTCAATTGTTGGTTTGATATCTTTGTTATTTGAACAATAAACAGAATAAAACAAAAGTACTTGTGCAAAGAATGCTCCTAAAAGAAAATCCAAATCGTTGGTTACACTTTTCTTTAAATCATATGATGGGTCTTGAAATACTTGAATTGTATAAGGTAAAGTTTCTATAGTATCTTCAATGGCTTTAGTAAATAAGCTTTTAAGAATTTCTTTTCTATCCAACATTTATCATAATACAAAATATGTTAAAAGATTTTGTTTATTGGTAATGACAACATTGAATGGTAAGCTAAGAGACATGCGTCACCCCTCCTTCACAATAAACAATGAAGTGA
>JAATVJ010000427.1 GCA_014523515.1 Nitrososphaerales archaeon TH1177
ATAATTATGAGATGTATGATATTCAAAATAATAATATTTTTGTAAAACTTTTTGATGGTAAAACTTTGGATGGCTGGAAGATGGCTGGCAAGGGTAATTTTCTTATCATTGAAAGTGAAAAGGCATTACTAACTCAAGGTGGAATGGGATCATTGTGGTATTACAAAAAGAAATTCAAAGATTTTATATTAACTCTTGAATGGAAAGTTTCAAACAGAAGTGACAATTCTGGAGTATTTGTAAGATTTCCTAATCCTTTTACGGATCCAAATATAGCTATTGAGTATGGACATGAGATTCAAATTGATGATATTGGTTCACCTGATGGTAATCCCATTCACAGAACTGGAGCAATCTACAATTATAAAGGTCCATCACCAAAAACGAAATCCTTGTCAAAGCAATTAGCAGTAGGAAGATGGAATATTTTTGAAATCATTGTAATACAACAATCCTATTCAGTAACTTTGAATAAAGAAAAAGTAGTAACAAATTTTATTGGAAATAGATCTTTAGAAGGTTTTGTAGGATTACAAAATCATGATGATAGATCCAAAGTATATTTTAGAAATATCATGATTAAGGAATTAAAAATCTAAAGACTTCTTTATAATCTAAAGAAAATTAAGATATATGTCTGAATGTCTTGGAATATTGATAATTTTTATGGGATAGAAATTTATTATAATAGATTTAAATGATTATTGTTCTACTGTGATATTTATAACAAAGCTATGATGATCTACAAATTTAAATTCTGAAATAATGCTTATAGTATTAGGAGAAATAAAATAGAAAAATGTCTATACTTTCGAAAACTCTTAAATTACAAATTCCTTCCAAGATAGTTTACCGCGCTTTAAAGGATACACGGTTAGAAATCCTTTTTCCTGAATTTTTTATAGGTGTAGAAAGAAAAGTTATAACTGATAAAATAAATAAAGAAATTAGCTTTAATACTATAACTCAAGGAAAACAGATTGAAATTCTTGAAACATTCAAATTTAAAATTTCTAACAATAACGGAACAGTTGTAGAATATATTACCGAAACAAAAAGTATAGAAGAAAACAATATAGTATTAGAATCTATAGTACAGACACACGTAGCTAATATTTTATATTCACTTTTGATGCTTGAGACAGGATATATCAATGGAGTATTGGAAAAAGAAAAAAATAGATAATTTAATATGAAAAAAGAAATGTAAAGATCACAAACTTTGATATTGATATAATGAATGATGTAAATCTTGAACTTGATTCAAGTTAGAGGGAACATGTTAAACAATAGTATAGTAATTACTAGTTGTCAAGCTTCATACGATCAATATGTTATTTTAAGACGGTTAAAAGCAGTTATGGATGATAAAACCAAAGAAATTTTTGATTCTATAAAAAGTTGCCAACTTAAATATATATAGAGAATATCTTTTACATCTTTGATAAAAATATTGTTTGTTTGATAATTATTGACAGAATTTTCTTAGTTCTTTAACAAATTCAATCGTTTCATTTACATCATAATCCTTTTCTGCATTCACAGCAAGAATTACTCTGTCTACTTCTGAACTTTTGAGTTTAGATAAATCAGAACCAATTTCATCTATTGTTTCGCCGATCATAGGAGACCGATTACTTTTTTTTTCAGAGCTACTTTTCATAAGATATGGATATGTTAGAATAGTTAGATCAAAATCCTTTCTAGTTCTTGAACTTTTTTCAATAGAGTCATTAAACATTTTAATTAAATTGTGAAAGTATTCAAAAGATCCTGTTAAAACTCCTATATAGCCATTTCCATATTTGGCCATACGTTCAAATGTCTTTGGCGAGAAACCACCTAGTAAAATTTTGGGATGAGGTTTTTGAATGGGTTTTGGACCAATTATTGATTTTGGAATTTTATAAAAGTCTCCATTAAATTCTACAATATCTTCTGTCCATACCTTTTTCATAGCTTGAAGAATTTCGTTTGCTCTTTCTCCTCTTTTCTCGTACGGAATATTAGCGGCAAGATACTCATCTTTTGACCATCCAATACCAAAACCACAAATTGTCCTACCTTCAGATAAAATGTCGATTGCAGTAAATTCTTTGGCAAGTGTTATAGGATTATGAAAAACTATGTCAATAATACAAGTTCCCAAATTTGTCTTTGTAGTATTAGCTGCTATAAATGCTAATGTAGTTAATGGATCTAAATTGTTCTTAAAAAATTCAGGCCATTCTCTTTTATCTGGAGTCCCAGGATATGGCTGTTGGGGATTGAGAGGATATAACATCCTATCATATACCCAAAGCGATTCAAATCCTTCTCTTTCTGCTAGCTGCATAAATGTAATTAGATTTTCTTTAGTAGCATTTGTACCAAATTGAGGAACAACTAATCCTACTTTCATATCTATTATTAATTTTTATACTATAAAGACATAATATCATCAATATTAGTATCTATTTTTCTTAATTGGAATATTTCCAGCTTATAGTCTTTTGAATATCAATTACAATGCAGATATCTCCCATTCCTAC
>JAATVJ010000428.1 GCA_014523515.1 Nitrososphaerales archaeon TH1177
AAATGATGAGGTCTTATCCAAATGTTAATATTTATTGGATGAATGCAGGAATGTTATATAATAGCCACATTTATTATTGATAAAACTGTTATCCAGATTGGTATCCAACACTTGTGGTTATGCATTTGTGTTGAACCAATTCACTCTTCAGTACTTAATCTATATTTCAGAGGAGAGAAATATGCTGATCACTAAAAAATTCATTAGGTCATTAGTTGAGAAATATGGCAGACATACAGTTTACACAGATGGTAGTACATGGTACCACGATTTAGGTATGCAGTATAATTCGATTACAAAATTATTTACATTCACCAGTAGAGAAAATATTGTGCGAGGGTTTTTTGAAGTACAACAATCAGAAATAAACTTCAGTTTATAATAACGGAAATAAAGAATTTGTAGATTGTAGAATAAATCTTGTCAAAGCATTAAGAAATAAGTTACCAGACATTTTTGACAAAAAATTAGACTTTCTATTTCCTACAATCTGGTCAATCCTATAACGTAAGTTAAAAAAGTTAAATACATTAAACTAGAAAGATCATAGTGCATCATTCGTATGTGAAAAAAACATTCGAGATTCCAATCAATTTGATAGTCTTAATTACTATCTTGATATCTAGCTCAGCACTACTTCTATCACAAATTCATCCTATTAGTATTGTTTTTGCTGATCCCTCTCAAACTGGTTACGGGGGTTCATCCAGGGATTCCGGCTGCAGAGAAGGTGGAATTCGTAATAATGATGCAGCACAGCCAGAGTATACTCCTGTATATCCTCCTCCAGCGATTCCCATGCCAGACTCGCGTGACTTTACCCAAGTGGAGATTACGGGGACCGTAGAAAAAGCAAAGGTGTCAGATATTGACGCGCCATGGAATCATTTCAGCCATGACATGAATTGGTATGTGATACTTGATGGTGATTTAGGTAAACTTAATGCAATATCCAGTAATCCGTCTCAGCAAGCTAATGAGGCTATCCCGGGAAAACCAAAAGGCTCTACGGATCCTCTTGACAAGATGATGGAAATGGAGTGGGAGATAGGAACTAAAAATGATGGCAGGGATGACCGATTTCCGAAAGAATTTTGGCCTTCTGAAGGGGACCGAGTTTGGATGATTGGAAGGTATATTTTTGATTGTGGTCATCCTCCACCACGCACCGAACTGCACCCTGCTAACGCCGTTGCGTTTACCCATTTTGAGCCGGTAAGAATCCCATCGGCTGGTCCGTCAATAGTCATGGCTGCAAAGACATCAGTATATATCCATGGAGAAGGCGGAGTTTACGACCATCCAGTTGGAGGTAAACATTATAAGATTTTTGTTGATCTGCCACCAAAACCCTCACCGACGTCTAGGCTAGTTTATAGCGTAAATCCTGTATTTGGAGCTGCTCCCCAAATTACTGATACCAATGGTGCTCCACTCACCGACCTTGGACCTTCAGATAATACAATTGTCATCAATTACGATCTCACAAATGAACCGCCATCTCCTAGCATACGAAGAGGAGCCCACGTCGCTGCAGGCTGGACAGATCCTGTTCAAACTAACGTTTATCACGAGTTAAAAGTCACTTTTAAATCCATTAATTTAGGCAATCTTAAGAACCGTATTGGAGGTGACGTTTATTGGGAGCACATATGGGCCAACGTAAATGGTCAATATATAAAACTATTGGACCCCAAGACAAGATTCACATGTGAGGAACCTCCTTGCGATGGTAAGAAAGCGCTATCGCCAACTAAAACTCTAACCACAATTGTTGCGGAGCAGGGATTGAGCTCAAGATTGAATATTTCTACAACTGGTTATCTTACGTTACCCATAGATGACTGCTTTTTGCCTGACGACCGTTGGAACTTTGACAATACAGGCGGGGGCTCTCTAAGTCAGTGGGATTTAATTAACGTGGTTGAATGCGGTGATCCTGGAAACGATGCTCTAATTGGGAATGTTAAATACAGTTTTATTATACAAAATTTTAGTAGTTTTCTGAAACCAAGATCATTGCCATTACTCGATCAAACGGGTTTGGGATGGACTTTGGTCATTGATGTTAAAGATATTAGTGGACCTATATCTGTACCTCCAACACCTTCTCCAACTCCAACACCTTCTCCAACTCCAACACCTTCTCCAACTCCAACACCTTCTCCAACTCCAACACCTTCAACACCTTGTGATCCAAACTCGCCAACCCTCCGAATTGGAAAAGATGGAAAAGTCGGCTCGACTGGTCCGAAGGTAAGAGAATTGCAGCAAGATCTGACAAAACTTGGATATGGGAATTTGCTAGGTCCGCCAGGTATTGATGGCAAATTCGGACCATATACAGAAAGAGCAGTTAAGCAATTTCAAATAGATAACGAACTTAAAAAGAAAGATGGCGTTGCGGGTCCTGAAACTTGGGGTGCAATATGCAAATTACTTTCATCTGCTAGTCCGACGAGTATGTTGAAAGAAACAAAAGACTTCTACCATCAGATTGCTTTCGAACAGGAGACTCCATCAGAGACTCCATCAGATACTCCGTTAGATACCATGTCAGAGACAGAACTTTTCCAAAAATATTCTGAGCCAGCAGAAGAAGAATTTGAAAATGACCTTCCCTTTTATTCAGGCCTAGTTAATTTAACTAAAGCTGAGATAGCTGTCATTCAAGCGGAACCGCCACCAGTAAAAAATGTGACTGAACCAAATCCACCACCTGTAGAAGGGACTACTCAACCACCTGTTGCTACCACTCTTGAAGACTTTCTTGTAGATACTGAACCAACAGTAAAAAATGTGACTGAACAACTAGCACCAGTAGAAAATGTTACTGAACAACTAGCACCAGTAGAAAATGTTACTGAACAACTAGCACCAGTAGAAAATGTTACTGAACCTTTAACTGAGACCAATGCTGACATGACTACAGAGACTACAGATGAGCAACCACTCTGTTCTGATGGTCTTCCACCTGATCCTTCTAGCGGTCTATGTGCCGATGGTTTGCCGCCACCCACTGCTGATGTTACAGCTCCTCCTACTGACATGACTACAGAGACTACAGATGAGCAACCACTCTGTTCTGATGGTCTTCCACCTGATCCTTCTAGCGGTCTATGTGCCGATGGTTTGCCGCCATCGAGCCCTTAGATATAGGTCAGGGAATTCTTAGTAATAGAACGTAATGGAACTGATGATTTGATCCCACTTTATAGAAGGGTTCAAATCCCACACATTTAGCTGAATATAGTACTAAACTATTATGATATTAGCTGGTCCCATTTCCATTTGATATTATGTTGATTAAGGTAACATATTTAATATTTCTATTTCAAAGTATTGAATCCATTTAGTGAATGGGACCAAGCAGATATGAACTAACTTTCTAAGTATAAACTAATTATTATATATATGATTTCCATATTATTGATAAATTATTATTATTTATAATACAACATAACTATACAACTTAACTATAACTTAATTCTATGAGGAGAACGATGTTTTATATCATAAACTATGTGAAAACTGCAAATACCAGTAATTAAAGAAGCTATGACAATTGGTATGCTATAATTATAGAATAAAAATGGAATACTCATGATGAGCATGACTGAAGTTATTCTATATATAACAAACTTTTTCCGGGGAAGAAACTCACTCTTATTGCTATTATTCACAGAAATTAAATACAATACACATTGAGAGACTAAAAAAATTGATACTGAACCACAAAGGAGCCACAAATCAGAATTAGTTAATGCAGAATATTGCTCATTTGATATTAGACGTCTTATTCCCACTCCTACTGCAGTTATTGCAACGACTAAAGGAAAATGAGTATATAACCAGATAGAGTATATTACAATATTGCCCTTTTCTCTGAGAATCTGTATAGGGAATCTACCACTACCATCAAAATATAACCACCATAAACTAAAAGATATGCATAATCCCAGTGATGAGACAATTACTGAATAAATATTCCAGACTTGGTCAGTCATTCCAATCACTATACTAACAATGGATTCACCAAGTACAATAAGCGTAAACAATCCCATCCGTTCTGGTAAATGATATACATGAGGAGCAAATTGTGAATGTAATTTTCCAGCAGTTATTGGAGTAGCAAAGTCAATTATTAATCCAAGAATCCATATTCCAGTGCGTACTTCTGTAACAGGCACAAAAGCAGAAATAAACCAAATTATTGCTGCAATAGAAAAACCAATAACGTACCTTTTTACCAAAGGATTAGCAGATTCTGATTTAATTGAGGTTTTGAATACACGAATATATTCTACTATAAGAATGAAACGCATAAATGCATAAGATATTGCAAAACCAGAAAAAGTATTATTAAAAGCTCCAGAAATATTGACGGCCATAGCACCTGCACCACCCATTTGTAATAGCAATAGAAGTCTATGTCCTAAATCATCAGAATAAAATCTAGTTGAATAAAATGTGGTACCTATCCAAGACCACCAAACTGGGATAAAAAGAAATAAAAATTCTCCAAATCTTAGTAATGAAACCTCATGTAATAAAAAATGAGATAATTGCGAAATTATTACTACAAAAACAAGATCAAAGAAAAGTTCTAGCCATGTGGCATGACGTTCTTTTTCATCATTATTTGTAGTTGTTGTCATTTTATTTTAATATTGTATAATTCAAATCTAAAATAGTATTCTATTATTTTTCAATGAAATTTATTCAAAATCCATTCTTTTGCAATTACCAAGTCATCTTGAATAAGATTGTGACTTGAATTGTGCCACTTTAATATTATATTTGCATTAGTCTTCTGAAACAAATTATAAAGATTTTCAGTTTCAGTTCTGGAGACTATAGAATCATTTAATCCGGCTGATAATAGTATTTTTTTACTTGAAAGATTTGGAAGAGGATCATCAGGAATCAATGGAACCATTGCTCTGAAAAGAATTGCCCCTTGAAGTATATCTGGATGCAGAAGTAGTATACTAGCAGCAATATTAGCTCCATTTGAAAATCCCACTACTATTGTCTGCTTTAAATCAAATTTATAGTGTAAAGAACACTTTTGGATAAAGTCTGCAAGTTCATGTGTTCTAAATTTAAGATCTTTAATATCAAAGACTCCTTCTGCCAATCTTTTAAAGAAACGAGGCATACCATTTTCCAGTACTTTTCCTCGAGGACTTAATATTGAAGCATTAGGTTCAAGTTCCCTTCCTAGAAAAATAAGATCTTCTTCATTTCCACCCGTACCATGCAATAGTACAAGTGTTAATTTCTTATTTGTTTCATCATATTCATTTTTGTTGTTGTTGGAACTATTTGTAGAAGAATAAGAAGATTTAACAAAGATATGATGAAATCCAAAATCGTTTGATTTAATCATTTTACTGCTGTTTATTCTCCTTGTTTTGAATTATCTTTATTATATTTGGGAAGATCTATCTTTGGCAATACCTTTTCTAATCTTTCTCTTACTGGTTCAAGCCATTTTGGTAACATCAGTCTTTCTCCGAGATCTTCTACTTTTTGGTCTAGAGTAAATCCTGGTGGATCGGTAGCAATTTCAAATAAAACTCCTCCAGGTTCCCTAAAATATACTGAATGAAAATAGGTTCTATCAATTACTGGTGTAGGATTTAGTCCTATATTTATAATATTTTCTCTAATTGATTTTTGATTTTCATCTGATGTCGTTCGAAAAGCTATATGATGAACTGTTCCTATTCCGATCATTCCATGAGGAGTATATGGTAAACAAAGAACATCTAATATTTTTGCGCCTGCAGTAGATTGTGAATTTTCTAGTTGAAATCTAAAACGGTTACCTTCATTTTCTATCATTTTGTATCCTAATTTATTTAGTATTTTTGAAGTATGTTCATATCCTTCTTCCGACAGACTTACCGAATAAAATCCCCTTATACCGTTTTCATACGAGATTGGACCCTCTTTCCAAAATCTTTCATAATTTTCCTTAGCCGATGAGTGAGCAACAAGTTCTAGTTCAAGACCATCAGGATCATATAATGTTATTACTTGCTCTTCATCATCAAAACGTTTTGAAGGTCCTTTAAAACAAATATCATTACTTTTTAGACGAGTCTTCCAATAATCTATAGAATTTTCTGGTACTAAAAAGGAAGTTGTTATAGCTTGACTGGTGCCTCTATAACCTTTTGGAGCATCCACCCAAGGAAAGAATGTTAATATAGTACCAGGATGTCCAATCTCATCTCCATAGTATAAGTGATAGGTAGTAGGATCATCGAAATTAACAGTTAATTTGACCAACCTAAGTCCTAATAATTTTGTATAAAAATCAATATTTTTTTGTGGATTACTACATATTGCCGTAACGTGATGTATTCCATTTATCATAGTATTTGTATTATCATTATTATTATTATTTTTCATTTGTATTATTTTCCTCTGTTTCCTTTTTATCTATGCCTTTTCCTATACTGTATTTTGATGTAGTGGGAAAAGGTTCGGCAACATAATGAGTAACCACTGGAGGTTTATCTCCTACGTGAAAGCTACGAACTTTATCCAGAATCTCTATGTCTGCAGCTGTTAAACGTTCATGTTGTCGTAAATGCTCGGCCCAAGATTCTACTACAAAAGTCTCAACAAAAATATGTGGATCTGTACCATCTCTATATATTCCCCATTGAATTGCTCCATCTCGTTTTCTAATTTTAGATAAATCTCTTAGAGCTATCAAAAAGTCATTGAGGATTTTTTTGTTATTCTGTTGTTGTTGTTCTTTATCAATTTTATATTCAATCTTAACCAGAACTGGACCTTCTTCTAAACTTGGTTCAAAAAGCATTGTAGGGGAAGACCAATACATAGCTGCAGATTCTTTTATTGATTTTGATTGTATATCACTAATCAACTTGAACTTTAGACCTGTTAATAGCCCTAGACCTAAACCTATTGCAGCAATTATTAATGCTGTTCTCTCATCAAAGTTTGCAGCTACTGAACCCCATATCACACTCCCGGCAGCTAGGCCTCCTTGGAATATTGTCGTGTATGTAGCAAGAGACCTTGCACCAACCCATTTGGGATTGGCTTTATACATTGAGACATTCAAACTGGCCATTACAATAATCCATGCAATACCACCTGCAAACATAATTCCCAACAAGAAAATAAAATCATTAGAGGACGCAAGTAAAATCATGACAGCAGCAAATAGAATGGTAGCACCAAAGAAATGCCATTCAGTAGAGATCTTTTCTCTGAGATAAGGTAAGATCAATGTACCACCAATTATTGCGCCTGTACCTAGACTACCAAGCATAAAACCAAATTCTAGAGAATCAAATCCCAATTCATAACGCATCAATGATGGAAGAAGGGCGAACAAAGCAGCTCCAAAAATAGTAAACGATATGGCTCTAATGATAATAGATTGTACTGCTGGTGCACGAATAAGATAGCGTACGCCTGCTTTCATTGCTCCTACTATGTGTTCTGCTGGCATGCTTGTCTTCTCATGAGATGGATGCCATCTAGACAATGCAATGATCAAGCCTATGAATGATAAAGCGTTTATAATAAAAACAAATCCAGGATTGGCCAATGATGCAATTATAAAGCCAAAGATCGCTGGTCCCACGGCTCGTCCAATATTTAATGAAACACCTCCAAGTGTAATTGTTGCAGGTATTTCAGGTTTTGTAACCATTTCTAGAGTAATGGCTATTGATGATGGAATACTTATTGCAGCTCCTGCACCTAACATAAAAGTAAGCAACAACAAAGTAGTAGGCGTAATAAGTTCTCCAATAGTCAAAAATCCCAAAGTTATGGCAACAATAAACATGTAACCTTGAGTTATCAAAAGCAGTTTTCTACGATCTACTACATCGGCTAAACCGCCAGCGAAAAGTGACAATAAAACCATAGCTAGAGCAGTTGAAGTTTGTAATAGTGCTACCATAAGAGGTGACTGAGTGAGATTGGTCATTAACCAAAGTGCACCAACGTCATGCATTGCATTTCCTATATTTGCTCCAATTGTAGCAAACCATAGAGTTTTATAGATAGGATGACTAAGAGGAGAAAATCCTGATAATTTCTTTTCTCCACTATTGATTTCTTCTTTTTGTTGATTCTTATCGTTGGTTGTCATTGTTTTAATATATATTTAATTCCTCATTTCTAGAATAAAATCTCCTGATTTCTAGAATAAAATCTTAATGATCTAAAAAGAGAAAAAGTCATCGCAACATGGACAAAAACTTCTCGGTATATCAGATATCTTGTTTGTATTTTTGTATATATAACTAGAATTTGGTAACTCTATATTTGTATCTATTCGGTGTTCTAAATGTGAATTGGATGATATAGTTTCCTCTTTTACTAGTGATTTTTTATAATAATTATTTATATGACTAGCCTTGGAATTATTAGCGCTAAAGCTAAAATTCACGCTGTTTTTATTATAATATCCACCAAAAATTGCAACAGGTGACCAGGAAGGATTAATTGGTAAAGTTTGAGGTGCCAAATCTTTAAAATTATCTGCTGCATAAACTACTTGTCCTCCCACAATTGTTAATACTGATTCTATATTTTTTATTTTTTCATCATCGGTAGAAAAATAATCATCAGAAAGAACAGATAAATCTGCAAATTTTCCAACTTCAATTGAGCCTTTTTTGTCTGGTTCACCAGAAAACCATGCACTGCCAATAGTATATAGTCTAAGTGCTTCCATTCTATTAGGACAATTATTTTTAGATCTTAATGTTGTGCCACCAACCGATTTTCCTGTAACTAACCAATAAAGTGAAATCCAAGGATTATAAGTAGATACTCTAGTTGCATCTGTTCCTGCACCAAGAGGAACACCCATTTCAATTATTTTCTTTATAGGTGGCGAATTTTCTGCTATATCTTTTCCATATCTTTCAATAAAGTATTCACCTTGAAATGCAAGTCTATCCTGTATTGCTATTCCTCCTCCTAATTTTTTTACTCTTTGAATATTATCTTCTGATATTGTTTCTGCATGATCAAAAAACCATCTTAAACCGTTAAAGGGAATTTCTTTATTTACTTCTTCAAAGACATTTAAAAATCGAGTAATCGATTCATTATATGTTGCATGTATTCTAAAAGGCCATCGATTTTGCACTAAAACTTTAACAACTTCTTTTAGTTCTGATTCCATTTCATTTACAAGATCTGGTCTTGGCTCAAGTGTATTCTCCCAGTCAGCTGCTGAGAAGACCAACATTTCTCCAGCTCCATTCATACGATAAAAGTCATTACCATCTCCAGGTTTTACCATTTTTATCCAGTTTGTAAAGTCTTCTAATTCTTTTTTTGGTCTCTGAGTAAAGAGATTATATGCAATACGAACACTAAGTAGACCTTCTTTTGCTAAATCACTTATTACTTTATAATCATCAGGATAATTCTGAAATCCTCCTCCTGCATCAATAGCACTAGTGACACCAAAACGATTGAGTTCATACATGAATTGTCTTGTAGAATTGATTTGTTCATCATAGGACAGTTTTGGACCTTTTGCTAATGTTTGATATAGTATTGTTGCTGCTGGTTTTGCAGTTATCAAGCCTGTTAGATTACCGTAAGTATCACGTTGAAATTCTGCTCCTGGTGGATTTGGTGTATCTTTATTATATCCTGCAGCTTCAATTGCTTTTTTATTAATCATTGCACAATGATAAATATGCAAAATAAATGCTGGTATGTTATTAGTAGCATTTCTTTCTATTTCCTCTATCGTTGGCATTTTTTTCTCTTTGAATTGAAACTCAGACCATCCACCAACTACTCTAATCCAATGTGGACTAGGAGTACGTTGTGATTGTTCTTTAATTCTGTTTAAGGCTTCTGTCAAAGATGGAACACCATCCCATCTTAATTCTAGATTAAAGTATAATCCTCCTCGAATGATATGTATATGTGAATCGTTCAAACCTGGAATTACTGTACGCCCATTTAGATCAATTATTTTTGTATTATCTCCTTTGTAAGAAAGACTATCATCATTATTACCTACAGCAATAAAAATACCATCTTTTATAGCAACAGAAGATACAAAATTTAAATTATTGTTAATTGTTGCTATACGACCGTTTATAAGAATAAGATCTGCTTCTTTAGTCATATCTATTCTTTTTCTTGAAAATTTTTTAATAATGAGATAATATTGCTAAAAAATAGTAAATGTGTATATTTATTTCATTTTTAGTATCTATTAATGGTTGCATTATTATTATTCAACCTTCTCTTGCATGTTCACCCAACATGGCTTTTGCATATTCTACTCCAAGTCCGTATGTACCTGCATCTTCTCTAACTAATTTAGTTACTGCATCATAGGTTTCTGTTCTAGCCCAATCGCGTTGCAATTCTAACAGGAATTGTAGCCAAGTCATAGGTACTGCTCCAGCTTGAATCAATCTAGCCATTGCCATATCATGAGCAGTAGTTGATGTACCACCACATGCATCAGCTATAACATAAATTTCATACCCCGCTTCAAGAGCTTGAATACCTGGCGATACAATACAAACTTCTGTCCATAAACCTGATAAAACCAATTTTTTCCTTCCTATTCTCTCAACTTCTTTAACAACATTTTGATCTTCCCAGCAATTCATGGTTGTTCTATCTATCATTTTCTGATCTGGATACACTTTTTTAATTTGAGGAAAAAATGGACCAGCAAAACTCTTTTCTGCTACTGTAGTTAAAATAGTAGGAACATTGAATATCTTTGCTGCCTTTGCGAGGCCTTCAGCATTATTAATTAGAGTCTGCCCATCTATAGATTTTACTGCAAACGCCATTTGTGGTTGAAAATCTATCATTAATAAGGTACAGTTGTCAGGAGTTAACAAGCTATGAATTTTATTATTGACTAAGCTTTCACTTGTCATTAAATAAATTATTGTTTGCCATAAATAAAAAGATTTTGTAACCATTTGGTAACATAATAGTCATCTAGTCCTATATTGAAGTTATATATAGAAGAAATTACGTTATAGAATAAATAAATGTTAAATTAATAATGCATAGTATTATTATCAATGTCTGAAATAGAATCAAAGATCTGTAAAGCTAGTGGAATAGGCGAAATAATGGGTAAAAAATGGTCTTTATCAATATTAAAAACTCTTGGCACAAATCCATCCCTTCATTTCAGTGAATTAAAAAAAATACTATCAGGAATAAGTAATAAAGTGTTATCCGAAAGATTACAACAGTTAGAACGAGAGAAAATAGTGATAAAAACAACAATAACAAATGATGAATCTAACGATATTTTATATAGTCTTACTCTGCCTTGTTGCCTAACTCACTATTCCTAACATATTTAGCTAGCCTATTCTAGTCATATTATATGATGAACTGGAGAAATTACAATGAATCTCTTGTAAGACGTGGCGAGGTATTACTTGATTTTGATGTTATAGATAACTGGGATACTGAACTAGAGAAGATGAACAAAGATAAGAAGGGTAGAAAATTCGTATATCCAAATTCATTTATTAAATTATTAGGTTATATGAGAGCATACTTTCACTTACCATATAGACAAACAGAAGGAGTAGTTAGGGAACATGCTTCAAACACACTACCATCTATTCAAGATTATAGCAGGATCTGTAGAAGAATAAACAAATTAAATATAACAATTTCTAGTGATGACAAATCTAGTTTACATGCTGATAATTTTGTAATTGCAATTG
>JAATVJ010000429.1 GCA_014523515.1 Nitrososphaerales archaeon TH1177
TCTCTGTTCTCATTTGCATACGTAATTTAGCATCCAAATTACTCAATGGTTCATCCATCAGAAATAATTTAGGTTTTCTAACAAGTGCTCTAGCTAAAGCTACTCTTTGCATTTGACCACCACTCAATTCTTTAGGCTTTCTTTTTAGAAAGAAAGTAAGGTCTAATAAACTGGCTATGTCTTCTACTTGATTTTTTATAGTATTTTTTGATACTTTTCTCATTTTTAAAGGAAATGCAATATTATCATATACAGTCATATGTGGATATAATGCATAACTTTGAAATACCATTGCTACATCACGTTGTTTTGGTTGAAGCTTATTTACTAAAATGTCATCAACGTAAATTTGTCCTTCTGTAGGGTCAATAAGCCCTGCTATACACTTTATTATAGTAGTTTTTCCGCATCCAGAAGGTCCTAATAAGACTAAAAATTTTCCTGACTCAATTTCTACAGAAAATTTCGTTACTGCATCTACAACTCCATAACTTTTACTCAAATTTTTAATTGTTATTCTTGACAGGAAATGCTCACTAAATCTATTAAAAAAACTATATTTAATATATTTTGCAAATATAAAACAAAATAATTACGTAATATAAAGGGCAATTATAATGACAACAACTGATATAGAACAACAGATAAACTTAGATAACCTTTAAAAAATATTACATTTATTACAAAATAATGAATAATAATAAGAATGATAAGAATAATATCATCAATTTTGAATTCTTTTGTAAATCTAAAAAGTCCACATCAAAATTTTTAATAATAGCATCTCTTGTAATGTTATCTTTGCTGTTTATTTCAAAAATAAATTTCACAGCCATTATTGCGCAAGAAGAAATAACCCTTAATGCTATATTTGCTGAACCTAAGGAAAGATGGGAAATACTTTTAGAGAATGCAACAAAGATATTAAATGAAAGACATCCAGATAAAAAGATTAAAATAGATTTTAGAGTGTTACCATATTCCGATACACGAACTCAGATCCTTACTGCAATGGCAGGAAAAACTCCAATTGATCTTGTTTCAATAGATCAGATATGGTTAGGTGAATTTGCAGAAGGTGGATTTTTGTCAGATCTTACATCCAATACGAAAAAATGGAACAAGTCATCTGATTGGTATAGTCAAAACTGGGAGGGAGGAATATACAATGATCAGGTCAAAGGTATTTGGGCATGGACAGATGTTAGAGCATTATGGTATTGGAAGGATCTTTTGGATAAAGCAGGTATAAATCCAGATCAGTTAAAGAATTGGAATGAATACATATCATCCTCTAAAAAATTAAATGAAATTTTAGAAAAAGATAAAATTCAAGCTATGCATTTAGTAGGTGCCAACCATTCACCTGATATGTGGTATCCGTATCTATGGATGTTAGGTGGAGAGATACTTGAAAAACGAGAGGGACATCCTACAAAAAACAATTATTGGTATCCTATCTATAACAATGAGTTAGGTGTAAAAGCTCTTCAATTCTTAAAAGATCAAGTTGATGCGGGGATTAAACCTCAAATTAATCATTTCTGGGGTCAAGAATTTGTAGACAAAAAATTTGCTGTAATGCTTGAAGGGTCATGGATATTAGGACAATTTCAAAAGATCGAATGGAATACATTAGATGAAAAAATAGGAATGATTCCGATGTTTCCGGTTCCAAGCAGTTCAAATTCAACAAATACCTCTACTTTAATGGGTGGGTGGATCTTGAGTATACCTGAGACATCACAAAATAAGGAATTAGCATGGGAGCTTCTTACTATAATGCTAGAACCTAAAGTTTTGATTCCCATGTTATTACAACAAGGATATCTACCTACACAAAAAAGCATAGGCGAAGGTGCCTACTCGGAGAAACTAAAATTAACAATCCCCTATTATGAAGAGCTAGTTTCATTAATCTCGTTAGGAAAAGGAAGACCAAATATTCCTGAGTATCCTATTATTGCCGAACATATAAGAAATGCAATTGAACAAGTATACAATGGAATGGACCCAAAAATGGCATTAGATGAAGCTGCAAAACAAACAGAAAAAGCCCTAGGCTGGTAATTACGCAGATCTAATTTTATTCTCTAATCCAATATATTGTATAAGCAATTCAATGTTAATCTTAAAAAATTTTGAACCTTATCTTTTTTTATTACCTGGTATAATAATATTATTTCTCTTTCTCTTTTTTCCTTTACTATGGAACATATATATCTCACTACATAACGTATCTATTCTTACAATAATAAAAGAATGGGAATTTGTTGGATTTGAGAACTTTAATAACATTTTTGCAGATCCTAATTTTTTTAATTCACTCAAAGTTACATTAGTTTTTGTAATAGGGACAGTCCTTCTTCAGTTTGGGATAGGGCTATTAATAGCTCTTTTGTTAAATCAACAAATTAAAGCTTCAGGACTTTTTAGAACACTATTTATTATTCCATGGACAGTATCCACAGTTATTACAGGTTTCTCATTTAAATTTCTCTTTGATGATAATTTTGGCATTATTAATTATGGAATTGAAAAATTGGGGTTAGATTCCATTCAGTGGTTTTCTGATCCTGCCTTAGCCATATGGATAATTATTATAGCAAATACATGGTATGGAACACCCTTCACA
>JAATVJ010000062.1 GCA_014523515.1 Nitrososphaerales archaeon TH1177
CTTGAGTTTGATTATGTAAATTGGTTTTCCAATTCCCAGATATTATCCATAATGGTTTTCCATTTTCATCTTCTACAATGCCTATTGTTTTTCCAAACAAATAATCTCCTTTAGCTATGTCTGCAGGAATTCCCATTATTACATTCAGATTAAAAGAAAATAACATTAATCCGCTAGCTATTATCATCATAGAGAGAATCATAACAGAGCTTGTTGTGATATTCTTTCTTGATATTTTTTTCATTAAATTATTATGAATATATTGTTCTTATTACTCTTTCGTCTCTATACTATATTGCTGCTCTGCTACTTTCACTAATACAAAGTCAATTAAACAATAAAAATATCTTTTATTTTAGATATTATTAACGAAAATTACAATTACTTGAATATTGTAGTATTTTTGCACAATATCAGATTTATAAAAGGAAATGAATCTCTACTTTTATAATAGATAGATGAAACTATGTCATTCAGCTTGATAATAATCAGAATTTCTGGTTATGGATATACATTGAACTATTCAATGATAAAGTCTATATGGATGTGAACAAGTTATTTGCAAATTGATCCCTTTTCAATTTTGTTAAGTTTGTTAGCCGGTTTAATATCTACAGGATTTATGACAGTTATTGAAATTCCATTTTGGAAAAGATGGAAATTAACAGGTATTTTAGAATGGCATGAAAATCAGGTTTTGACATGTAAAATTTTTAGACTTTCTGATACTAAGAATTATTTTTGGGGAATCTTTTTGCTACATTTTTTAAATGGAGGTCTTGGTGGAATTGGATTACTACTAGCTTTAGTTTTAATTCCATATTTACAGGAAATTCCCATGTTGATAATAGGATTATTATATGCATTTTTTCTTTGGATTATTACACTTGTGCCAATTCATAAACCAATTACTGGGATAAATCCATGGAATCATCCGTTAGGAAAAGGTCCAATTATCATAAGTCTATTGGGTCATGCAATATATGGGATAACATTAGCAATTATATTTTTGATGGTGATTTTCCCTTAAATAACAAGCATATGTTCATATAATTAAAAATCTTATATTTTGGTTATTTGTATATTATTTTAATTCCATTTTTCCAACTAAGAATCTAAGTGTATCATCTAATTCTGGATTAAAAAATTTGTATCCTGTAGAAAGTAACCTTTTAGGAATGACATACGTATTTGTAGATAACAGTTCATCAGACATTTCACCAAAGATTAGTTTGGTTATATTTTGATTTATTGATATTGATAACTTTGTATTAAATATTCTTTTGAGTGTATCTAAAAATTCTAAATTTGTAACTGGTTTTGGGGATACAATGTTAATAGCACCTCGAATTGAAGTATTTGTTATTGAATAAAAAATACTTTTTATCACATCTTCTATCGAGATCCAATTGATGTGCTGATATTTGTTTCCACCAATTGTTATTCCTAAACCTAATTTAAATGGTCCAAGTAATTTTTGTAACATGCCTCCTTTTGGAGTTAATACTACACCAAAACGTGTGTTAACTACTCTTATTCCTATCTCAGTTGCATCTTTTGTTGCATTTTCCCATTTTTGACATACTTCAGAGAGAAATCCTTGGCCTGGATTGCTATCTTCTGTTAACAGTTCATTAGGCCTGTTTCTTCCATAGTATCCAATTGCTGATGCACATATTAATAATGATGGAGGATTTGAGAGCTTTGTTAAAGATTCAGATAAAAGCTTAGTGCTTTCAACACGGCTATCAAATATTTTTTGTTTTTTTATGTCTGTCCATCTTCCGAATATGTTTTCTCCTGCAAGATGAATGATTATATCAAATCCATCAAGTTCATGAGGATTTAGTTTTTTATGTTCAGGATCCCAATAGATAGTTTTTTCATTATCCTCTTTTTTATTTAATGTAATAGAATGTATATTCATATTATTATTATTATTCATACTTCTTACAAGGCGAGTAATCTTGTGCTTTCCAATACTAGTTAATAATGGGATAAGTGTAGATCCTATTAATCCATGAGAGCCTGTAATAAGAATTTTTTTTCCTTTTTCTAATGCCATTCTCTCAAGATTGATATCATTAACTAAAATACGAGAGCGATAAAGAAATAATTGATTCAAGTAATCTTGAATTCTCTTTTGTGTAATTTTAGAAATTATTTTACCAAATTTAGGGACATAATCTATTTTATCTTCTATAAAGCATTCGTTTAATCCATGAGGTATAAAAGAATGAGTATGTACCCACTTTTGGAATGGGCCTCTTATCATTTTATCCTGAAATTGTTTATTGTGAATATAACCAAAATGTTTAGCAATCCATTTGAAACTTATTGGACCAATATTTATTCGAAAAATTGAAATAGCATCATTATTAATTCCTCCTTTTTGGCTAACAATATTCAAACCGCTCCAAGGAGGAATGAGTCTTTCTAAAGCACCATTTCGTGTATGATAATCAAAAAGATTATTTACATTACAGGGTATTAACGATCTCTTTACAAATGTGTTTAAACATTTTCCATTGTCTATTTTTATTCAATATAAATTAAATATAAAAGATAATTTATTTTATATCTTTCATCATAAATGAAATTTTTTAAAAACAACAACAACTACTAATCTAACTAAAACAAAAGTTATACCGTTATCGAGTTGTATAATTGCTTCTGGTTAATTTGTATTTAGTATGATTCAAATTAACCTAATTCAAATTAATTATATGGGAACTGATACGAGTGTACTTCCAGTAAATAATGAATCATGGGAAAAAGAAGTATTAAGATCACAATTACCTGTTTTTGTTGATTTTTGGGCAGAATGGTGTGGCCCTTGCAGAATGGTAGGACCAGCTGTTGAACAATTATCAAAAAGTCTTGATGGGAAAGTCAAAATTGTAAAGCTTAATGTAGATGAAAACCAAGAGATAGCAGTAAAATATGGAATCCATTCTATACCTTCATTATTATTATTCAAAGATGGAAATGAAATTGCAAGAACTGTAGGAGCTGCTCCGAAAGAAGCATATCAAAAATTCATCGAGGAATCTTTAGCAAGAAATTAATTTTATTTATTTTCATTTAATTTGGCTTGCTTTGTAGTTTTATTTTTGTATCATAAAAGCATTAATATAGATAATAATAATCGTTAGCATAGTTTGGGTAAAAAAGAAGCTTTTACTTTATTTTCATCTGATCCTGATAAATATTATAGAGTTTCATTATTTGATAGATTAGGTTTTAAACGAAACAAATGTGTATCATGCGGAAAATTTTTTTGGTCGCTTATAGATAAAAATATCTGTCCCGATCATGAGACCTATAACTTTATAGGAAATCCTCCTACAAATAAAAGATTAGATTATGTAAGAGCATGGAAGGAAATTGAAAAATATTTTCAATCTCATAATCATTCTATTGTAAGACGATATCCTGTAGTATGTAGGTGGCGAGATGATCTTTATTTTACAATTGCATCGATAGTAGATTTTCAAAGAATAATGAATAATAAAGTTATTTTTGAATTGCCATCAAATCCTTTAGTAGTGCCACAAATGTGTTTAAGATTTAATGACGTTGAAAACGTGGGATTAAGCGGTCGTCATTACACAAGTTTCTGTATGATTGGTCAAACATGTAATGCAGATGCATCTGGCGGATATTGGAAGGATAAATGTATTGACCTAGACTTTGGATTATTAACTAATGTATTGGGAATAAAACCTGAAGAGATTACTTTTGTAGAAGATATTTGGATGGGAGCAGGAGCTTTTGGATATTCTTTAGAGTATTTTGTACGTGGTCTTGAGCTTGGTAATGCTGTTTTTACAGAATTTGAAGGAGATGAAAATAATTATAGAATTATGAAAAATAAGATTATTGATATGGGTGCAGGTTTGGAACGATTATCATGGATTACTATGGGTACTCCCACAAGCTATGATTGTTGTTTTGAATCAGTTATAAAATATTTAGAAAACTCTATTGGAATTCAAAGGGATGAAAATTTTCTCTCAAGCTATTTTAAATTAGTGTCTAAAAAGTTTTATAGTATCGAAGATGATTCATCTGATAAAATAAAAAAATTGAAAAAAATGATTGCTCAAGAGATGAAAATACCATTTGAACATCTTGAAAAAATTGTATCTCCATATGAGGCGATATATACAATAGCAGATCATAGTAGAACATTATTATTTGCTATTTCAGATGGTTCATTGCCTTCTAATGTAGGTGGAGGTTATAACCTTCGAATTCTTTTACGTAGAGTCTTATCTATTATTGAACGATTCAAGTGGAATATAAAAATTGAAGATCTAATTGATACACATGTAGAATATCTAAAAAATATGTTCCCTGAAATAGAAGAAAATAAAAAAGAAGTCTATACCATTCTTAAACTTGAATCTGATAGATATGCAAGTACAAGACAACGTATGAATGATATTGCTTCTACAATACGTAAGAATAACAAACAGCTAACTGTAGATGATCTTATAAGATTATATGAATCCGATGGTATTACTCCCGATTTTCTTAAAGAAGTCAATGTAATAACTGAAATACCTTCAAATTTTTATGTAAAATTATCCGAATTACATAATATCAACCAAAAATCTCTTTATCCTCAATCAATAGAAGGGTTAGAAGGCTTGCCGCCTACCAGATTATTGTATTATGAAGATCCATCTATTAGGGAATTTTATGCTCAGATTATAAAAATAATAAAAGAAAATTATGTAATTTTAGATCAAACATCATTTTATCCTAGAGGCGGCGGACAAGAGCCTGATAAAGGAACTATTGGTGATGCTAAAGTCTTTGAAGTCATAAAACAGGGAGATATCGTTCTTCATCGAATAGAAGATTTATCATCATCACTTTCCGAGGGATTAATGGTTAAATGTAAGGTAGATGATACAAGGCGTAATTCAATAACAAAACATCATACAGCTACTCATATATTAAATTCTTCAGCTAGGAATACACTTGGTTCATGGGTATGGCAAAATTCTGCATTTAAAGATGTTAACTATGGAAGACTTGATATAACTCACCATTCTGCATTGAATAAAGAAGAAGTAGATAGAATTGAAAAAACTGCTAATGAAATTGTAATGAAAAATCTTAATGTCAACATAAAAGAATATGAAAGAGGAGAAAGTGAACAAAAATTTTCCTTTCGTATATATCAAGGTGGAGTAGTTCCGTCAAATAAAGTAAGAATAGTGAATATAAGTGAATTCGATATTGAAGCATGTGGAGGAACACATGTTAATAGAACTGGTGAATTAGGTTTAGTTAAAATTCTCAAATCAGAACGAATTCAGGATGGTGTTGTTAGATTAGAATTCGTTGCTGGACAGGCTGCTATAAATTACATTAAAAATCAGGATAAAAATATTTCATTTATTACTCAATCACTAGGTTCTAGTAAAGAAAAACTAACAGATTCATTCAAAAAATATTTGGATGATTCAGAAAAGCTTAGAACAAAGATAAAAATTCTTTTACGAAAAACCTCTCCTATTCTAGCGAAATTCGTATCCAATAATAGTAAACAAATATCCTCCGAAGGTGTAAAATTGTTCACAACATTTGATGATGAACTTGATGAGGAGTTCCATATTACAGTAGGAGAAAAAACTATTGAGCTGGATCCCCTTCTAATGTACGTTTCACTTGTCTCCAAAGGAGAAGGTATACGCGTAATAGTTTTCGTTGGTGAAACTGCAAGAAAATATGGTTTTAATGCTGGAAAAATAGCAAAAATTATTTCTACTAATCTAGGAGGTTCTGGCGGTGGAGACTCAAAATTTGGCCAAGGTGGAGGTAGATTTAAGAATAGAATTGATGAGGTCTTAAATTTAGCAGAAATATATGTTAATGAAACAATCAAAAGGTGAAAATAATCTGAATAGTAGAGAATCAAATAATAATAATATTAATTGGAATGAACTGGAAACAAAATGGAAATCCAAATGGAAAGAAGAACATCTATTTGAAGCTAATTATGATAATACTAATAAAAAAAAGTATTTCATAACTGTTGCATTTCCGTATCCTAATTCTCCACAACATATAGGCCATGGAAGAACATATGCATTAGCTGATGTTCATGCTAGGTATATGAGAATGAAGGGCTACAATGTGTTATTTCCCATGGGATTTCATTATACAGGAACCCCAATTTTAGCTATGTCAAAAAGAGTAGTTGCACAAGATCAAGATTTAATTGGAACTTTTAAGAATCTATATAATGTTCCTGAAGATATAATCAAATCATTTACAGAACCAGAAAATATTGCTAAATATTTTCATAATGAGATAAAATTAGGAATGCAAGATATAGGTTATTCTATAGATTGGCGACGAGAATTTACAACCATTGATTCTTTATATTCAAAATTCATAACTTGGCAGTTTAAAGCATTACAAAAAAAAGGCTTAATTGTACAAGGTTCTCATCCTGTTGGATGGTGCCCTTATGATAAAAATCCTGTAAGCCAACATGATACGCTTGGAGATGTGGAACCAGAATTTAGTGAGTATATTTTAATAAAATTTAAGTTGACTAAGAGTAATGTCATACTTCCTACTGCTACTTTAAGACCAGAAACTATCTTTGGAGTTACCAATCTTTGGGTGAATCCTGATATTGAATACTTTCTAATAGATGTAGATGATACTGAACAATGGATTGTTACCGAAGGGGCAGCTACAAAATTAAAATTTCTTAATCATGATGTTAAATTCAATAAAATTATCAAAGGAAATGAATTAATTGGTAAATTTGCAACAGATATTATTAGAAATGTAGATATTCCTATTCTTCCTGCAAAATTTGTGAAATCTGATACAGGAACTGGAATAGTAATGTCAGTACCTGGACATGCTCCATATGATTTTCAAGCTCTTAGTGACTTAAAAAAAGAAACATTATCATCATCATCATTTAGCAGTATTGATTTATCTAAAATTAATCCTATTAAAATTATAAAAGTCCAAAATGATAATAATGATGATAATAATGCAACTAATAGCTCAATGTTATGTGTAGAAGATGCAATATCAAAGTTCAAAATTAACAGTCAGTCAGATTTAGAACTAGAAAAAGCAACAAATGAAGTTTATCATTTGGAATATTATCAAGGAAAAATGTTATCTAATACAGGAAAATACTCTGGAATGAGTGTTCAATTAGCTAAAGAAGATATAAAAAGTTATTTGATTACTACAAATAACTTCGCTGAAGTATTTTATGAGTTAATTAATAAACCGATTAAATGTAGATGTGGTAATGAATGTGTTGTCAAATTATTAAATGATCAATGGTTTATTAATTATAGTGATAAGGAATGGAAATATAAAGTACATAATTATATAGATGAAATAAGTATTCTACCAGATGATCTTAGACAGGAATTTCATAATGTAGTTGACTGGTTAAAGGAAAGAGCTTGTGCAAGAAAATCAGGTCTTGGAACTAAACTTCCATGGGATCATGAATGGATAATAGAAAGCTTATCTGATTCAGTTATTTATATGGCTTATTACATAATATCAAAGTTTGTTAATGAACAAAAAAATTCAATGAAAGAAAGTCTTAGTAATATTGATGAAACCTTTTTTGACTATGTACTATTAGGAATTGGAGATGTACATGAAGTGGCAAAAAATTGTAATCTTTCTATATCATTGTTAGAGGAAATAAGAAACGAGTTTCTTTATTTTTATCCAGTTGATTCTAGACATTCAGGACGAGATTTAGTGCCTAACCATCTTACTTTTTTTATATTTAACCATGTGGCTCTTTTTGAAAAGAGATTCTGGCCACGTCAAATAGTGGTTAATGGTTCAGTTTTGATGGAGGGAAAAAAGATGTCTAAATCATTAGGAAATATAATACCTTTAAGAACAGCAATACAAGAATATGGTGCAGATACAATTAGATTAGCAATATTGATTTCATCTGAGCTTCTTCAGGATGCTGATTTTTCTTTTGATACTGCAAAATCTATTAGAATGAAGTTACTAGAATTTTATGCTCTCTCGCAACAACAACAAATTTTTTTCAATTCTAATTTTGATAATAAATTATCAAATCCTACAGATTTATCCTTGGATGAATTTCTTTATCGCTCTATTATATCTAAAAATGAATATATTCTTGAATTAGAAGATAAATGGTTAATAAGTAAATTACAAAGACTAATAAATAATGTTACCAAATCTCTTGAAACATTAAGAGTACGAGAAGCTCTTCATAATATCTTGTACGTTTTCGATCAAGATATTCATTGGTATAAAAAAAGGATTACTGCTAAAAAAAGAGATAATGATGATGTAGTAAATAATATACTAGTTCTTTGTTTTTCTATTAGAATAAAGTTATTATCTCCTTTTGCTCCATTTATATCTGAGGAGATTTGGAATAGTTTAGGTAATACAACTTCAATTGTTTCTTCAAAATGGCCTGCTAATATATTCAGTGATCAAATTGATTCTTTATCTGAAGAATCAGAAGAATTTTTAAAGAGATTAGCATCTGATATATCTAATATTATTAAGGTAACTAAAAAATTACCAAATAATATATACATATATTGTTCCTCTACTAGTAAACAAAAAATTTATAAAAAAACTCTTAAAATAATAACTCTAAATAATGAAAGAAATTTTGGGAATATAATGAAAAAATTAATAGAAGATCCTGAAACTTCTTATGCAAAAAAAGATCCATCTTTTGTTAAAAAAATTGTAGAAGATATTCTTTCTGAATCTGTTGAATCAAGAATTAATAGATTAAATTTAAATTCGTTTGACGAAATTTCTATAATAAAAGATTCGCAGAATCTAATATCTAATGAAATTGAAGTTGAAAATGTTCAAATAGTTATTTATCCAGAAGAAGAAAAAGAAAAATTTGATCCAAAGTCAAAGTCTAAATTTTCAAGACCATATAAACCAGCTATTTATTTAGAATAAGATCCTTTTTTTTCTTTATTATTATTACTTGTTCTTGAAATATAAATCGATGAAATCATATACAGGCTAAATCCACAAATTGACATTATCAATCCATATAAAGAGAGTGCTTCTCGTTCTTGATAATATCCTATACCAAGAAGTATCGCTCCTAATACCAAAATAGCTATACCTGTTCTTGCAGCACCTGGCATTTCTTTTTTCTTTTTCACTAGTGCTATATGTTTAATTTTTTCTCAATATATTTTTATTTTCGGATGGTAAATATTGTATAGATGAAAATCGCTGTGGCAGGAATTGGGGTTGCTGGGGCATATCTTATGAATCAACTTAGTGATAATCATGATATTCATGTAGTTGGATTTGAAAGGATGAAAGAAGAAGAACATGACGCTGTTTGTGCTTGGGCTACAAGCAAAAATGTCATGGTAGATTATACCAGAAAATGTGGTCTAGATTTTGATAATTATATTTTGCATGATGGTAAAAAAATGAGTGTAGATCTTGGAGAAAGTAAGCATGTTGATATTGGATTAAGAGGCATGGTTAGTTATGATAAATTAAAACTTATTCAAGATATGATAAAAGGAACAGAAATAAATTATGGAAAAGCACCAAAAAAGGATAATCTGGAATCTGACTTTGATTTAATTATAGATTCTACTGGATTTCACAGAAATTACCTTCCTAAACTTGATTATGAAATGTGGATCCCTTGTGTTCAGTATAAAGTCAAATATAATAGTAATAACAATATTCCATATGATGATTTTTATCTTAAAGGATTTCCTTCTATGTCTGGATATTTCTGGTATTTTCCTTTAGGAAATGGATATGCGCATATAGGTGCGGGAGATTTTACAAGAAAAAATCATAATCTTTTTGTTGAACATTTTCTTAAAAAATACAAATGTGAAATAATTAAAAAAAATGGAAGACCTGTAAGAATTAGTCCACCATTGAAATCAGAACCATTTTACGACGGTAGAAAATCCATAGGTGTTGGAGAATCAATTGGTACTGTTTATCCATTACTTGGTGAAGGTATCATCCCTTCAACAATTTGTGCTGATCTCTTTGTAAATAATCTAAATGATTTTAAGACATATAGAAAACAAGTTCTTAAACATTTTGATATATACCCATTAGTCTTCAAGTTTATTTTGATGAAAATTACAGGTACTTTTAACCTTGTAAAAAATTCTCTTGATTTACTTCGAATATATCATCATATGAAAAATAATCAAGACCGATATGGAATGGAGGTAAAGATCGCTGATATGATGAAAGTCTCTTCTATTTAGTTATAAGATTTGAAATTCTGATATTTTTATCTTTTTCCTTTTGAGTCACAGTTATAAATGGATTTAAAATATTTTAATACAGATGAGCAAAGCTAATACCCCTCAAAAATCAGCCATTGAACAAAGAATCAATGAGCTTGTTCAGCATTCTAGAACACTAGAACTTTATCTTAATGAAGTATTAGAAAGAGAAGCTACAGTTACAAGATTAATTGAAGAAGCTCGTCTTGCATCATATGCTCTTCAGAATATTTCTGTGGATAAAGAGAATGAGGCATTAATGCCAATTGGAATAGGAGTATATTTAAAAACAAATATTCCTTCAATTGATAAATTATTGGTTAATGTTGGTGCAGGAGTTACAGTAGAAAAAACACGTGAAGATACTTTACATTATATAGAATCAAGAATCAAGGAATTCGAGATTGGACTAAATCAATTAGGAGATCAGAAAAAACAAATAACTTCTCAACTTGAACAGATTCAACAACAGGTGAATTCTATGTTGCATCAAGCTTCGTAATATGATAATTAATCAAATCAAAAAAGAAAATATAATACACTGAGAATTGAATTATTATTTTTGTGTATGATGAGCATATATGTTTGATAAATTAAAAAAAGCTTTTTCAAATATTATTTCAGATATCAGTAAAAAAGAAATTACTGAAAAAGATCTTGAAAATACTCTATTTGATCTTGAAATTGCATTGCTAGAGAGTGATGTAGCACAGGAAGTTATAGATGATATCTCTGCTAATTTAAAAAATAAACTATTGGGTTTATCTGTTGAAAAAGATAAAACACCAAAAGAATTAATTCAATTACATGTTAAAAAATCTATTTATGAAATTCTTACTAAATCAGGGACGCTGGACTTGGTTAATGAAATTAATTCCAAAAAGGAAAATAAAGGCGGTCCTTTTATAGTAGTTTTTCTAGGAATTAACGGAACTGGAAAAACTACTACTGTAGCTAAAGTTGCTAATCTTCTACATAAAAATGGATTGTCTGTTGTATTAGCAGCAAGTGACACTCATAGAGCAGGTGCTATAGAGCAATTAGGCGAGCATGCAAGAAGACTATCACTGAAAATGATTCATCAAAGATATGGGGCAGATCCATCTGCAGTTGCAAGAGATGCAGTTGAATATGGAAAAAAGCATAGGGTAGATGCAATTTTAATTGATACGGCAGGACGAATGCAAACTGCAAAAAATCTTATGGATGAAATTAGTAAAATTGTTCAGGTTGTTAAACCCGATCTAAGAATCTTCATAGGAGATTCTTTGGCAGGAAATGATGCAATATATCAAGCAAAAGAATTTTTTGCTTATACTAAATTTGATGGTGCAATTTTAACAAAAACCGATGCTGATGCAAAGGGAGGTGCTATTATTTCAATTTCATATCTTACTTCTAAGCCTATTATTTACCTTGGAGTAGGCCAAAATTATGATGATATAATTCCATTTGATGTTGATACTTTTGTAGAATCATTGTTTAGTTCTCAAACCTCAGAAGAAATTACAAAAAAATATAGTTCTAATATTATAAATGAAAATAGAAATGATGAAAAGTTACCAGATATCCATCAACCCAAAAGTATTTCTAATAAAGAATCTATTCATAATATTGAAGAATTATATCAAAATAAAATTTCTTCATCATCATCATCCAATTTAGATCTTGAAATTAATAATGATATTGAAATATCTAAAGTTGAAATAAAAAAAGAAGATGAAAACGTTAATGACATAAGGAATAATAATATTATTAATTTAAAAAATGAATCACAAGATAGCAAATTGGAAAAGACTAATGTAATTGAAGATTCTGATACTATTAATAAATTATCTCCATTTACTAGTGATAAGTATGAGGAGAAAAGTTCTGTCATTGAAAAAATAGATGAAAACAAAAATGAAGAAAAGAAAAGAGGTTTCTTTTCTTCATTTTTTGGTAAACGAAAATCCAAAGAAAATAACGATAAAATTTCATCAATACCTGATCAAAAAGATAAAGAAAATTACCAAGGAATGACCAATTCTGATAAGAACCATAAGGATGATATTATTATAACCAAAGGTGACATAGCCGAAAAAAACAAAAATAAAGAGAAAAATGAAGTCAAGTATCTTTCAGACGAAGATTTAGATGAACTCCTTAAAGAATAAACATATTCTCAGCTTACAAGATTTAGACCTAAATGAAATAATCTCTATACTAGACTTTGCAGCTACACTTAAAAAAGAAAGTAAAATGGATTTATCTCGAAAATTACTTGAAGGAAAAACATTGGGAATGGTTTTTCAGAAACCATCTACACGTACTAGAGTTAGTTTTGAAATAGGTATGTTTCAACTTGGTGGTCATGCTATCTATTTAGGAATAAACGATATGCAATTATCAAAAGGAGAAACAATAGAAGATACCGCAAGAACATTGTCATTATATTTGGATTGTCTAATGGCTAGAGTTTATGATCATTGCGATTTAGAAAAATTATCTACATATTCATCAATACCTATTATTAATGGATTATCGGACCTTTTTCATCCATGTCAAATCTTAGCCGATCTTTTAACAATTCGAGAATATAAAAAAAAATTTAATGGATTAAAGCTTGCTTGGATAGGAGATGGATTTAATGTATGCAATGATCTTTTAATCGGTTGTGCTAAAACAGGAATAAATATTACTGCTGCTTGTCCATCGGGATATGAACCACCAGAATGGATAGTCAATATATCCAAAAAAGAAGGAACAAAAACTGGTTCTATAATTAAAGTGACAAATGAGCCTATAGATGCAGTACAAGAAGCGGATATAGTAGCAACTGATACATTTGTTTCTTTAGGAAAAGATAATGAAAAAATAATTCGTGAGAATGTATTTATACCTAAATATCAAGTTAATTCTGAACTTATCAAGCATGCAAAAGATGATGCAATATTTATGCATTGCCTTCCTGCAAAACGAGGTCAAGAAGTTACCTCTGATGTGATTGATGGAAAATTATCCGTAGTTTGGAAAGAAGCTGAAAATAGACTGCATGTTCAGAAAGCCCTATTATGTTTGTTGATGAGAGATAATTGATTATATTCATTTATTGGTGATTGTTATTTTATCTAGAGATTTTTATTTATTTGTTATTAACATTTTATCATATATATAGATAATTTATAAATTTATTTATCCAAAAATTAAATATATATATAATATGGATCGGGTTGCTATCTGCGATCCTTTAATCTAGCTCTTCCTGTCTTTCTAGGTGCAATATTTCCCACTTTTCTTCCTGGAGGTGTATTTCTACTAACTGATGATTGACGACCTATGTGTTGATGTCTTCCTCCACCGTGTGGGTGATATACTGCTGCTTGTGCAATTCCTCTTACATGTGGATATAATTTACCTTTGGATTTCATATAATTTGCCTTATTTCCAGCTTTTAGGAAGGGTTTTTCTTTTCTTCCGGCACCCGCAATAGTTCCTATCATTGCACGACATTTTTGATTAATAAGTAAAAATTTCCCTGAAGGTAATTTTACAGTTACACCTTCCGAAGAATGTGAAAATACTATAGCCGATGATCCTGCAGCTTTAATTAATTTGCCTCCATCTCCTGCATTTTTTTCGATATTACAAATTAAAGTTCCATCAGGAATTGATTCTAATGATAAAATATTTTTTGA
>JAATVJ010000012.1 GCA_014523515.1 Nitrososphaerales archaeon TH1177
CAAATAGTATATCCATCGGGGAAAATATGTATCATTTATTAGATCATAGGCAACAATCAGAATTTCAAGAGTTGAAAATATCTATCAACAATTGGAAATATATTAATCGTGATACGAAAGAACCTTATAGAATTTACAAGATAAAGTAAATTTTTATCTGATTTAATGTCTGTTCTGTTCCAAGCATTTCCCTTTTATACTTATAGCACTCTTTTATTACAGCCATTGCCGTATAGTAGAAATTAGAATTTTTATATTGAACTCTAAAGAATGGTGTTATAGAACATAATATTATATGAATAAGAATTTGCATTCTAATATTTTAATAAAAATAAAACTTATATAAAAGTATAACATATCTTATACTTTAGTGAAACTTTTTATATCACTAAGTTTAATATTACCAATAGTTGTAACAATTGTTTTATTAGTTCCACAACTAGTAATAAATTCTCAATCTACAGGTGTAAATGAAAGTTTAACTAACTCTCAACCTATAGAACCAATAAATTTGTCGCCTATACTAAAATTTGAAAAAGTTAAAACTATTCCTAATGAAATTCATGTTGGAGAGAAGTTTAGTATAAGTGCAACTGTTGTTAATACAGGGTCTTATCCTGTCACTTTTATAGCAAATCTTTGTGATTCTGAACTTTATGCAATGTTTGATAATAAAGTTGGAGAATTAAATGCTCCAGAATGTAAGATGGTTTCAGAACCCGTTATATTGAATACAGGAGAGAAATCGATAGTTCAACGTATTTCAGATTTATCAGGTATAACATATAAAGCCTTGGAAGAAGGTAAATCAAACGCAATGGTTGTTCTTCCATATACAATAAATGTCTCAGATGATGTATCACTAGACAATCAAGTTAAAAATACATTTACAGTTACTATAAATTCTTAATTTTCAATTTATAATTATATAATATTGAGAATAGTTTCATTTACAATTTGAATGATAAGATTATATTATTAAAATAACATAAATGTGAACATAATATAATAGATCATTTGACAGCTTCAAAGATTAAAAACCGAATAATAATGAGTTTGATAAACTTTGAATATTTGACTCGAGAATGTTATTATTATGAATTATAATTAGATAAAATTAATATAAATTATATTAAACTCTACCATTAGATATTCTTTTGAACTACAAATTTGTGTCAAAATCAATTCACACACCTCCGCACTCGTATCGGAAACAGCACTTATATCCAGCAAATTGTTACCTTATTCCAAATAATAGTTTTCTAAATTATCCAGATTACCTCGAAGAATGGGTATTTTCACCTTGCATCATCATTCTCCAGATAACCTGGTAGATTTGATTTTATAATTACTATTTTATTTTAGTTTTTATAGTTTAATACAATATATTCTCTATTGATATTTCAGAATAATGATAAAGATATATGTTATAATTATAAATAAAATTATTATTTTTATATAAATAAACTATTGATAATAATAAACTATTATTTAAAAGAAGATTTTTAGTTCTGATTTACTTTTATTACAAAATAAAATACTGTTTAAAAAAACTTTTTAGATTAGGTGCGATAATTAGTTTTATTCGATTCCACGTTCTATATTTTGAATATGTTATTATTTTTGCCTATGTTTTCATATTTATTTCAATTTAGAACTTATGGCATTTGGAATTCTATCTGTCTTTGATACTTTACGTACAGTTACTAATAATGAAGTTAGTGATAGTATCTGTGATATTTAGAATACTTGTGGGCCTAACTGGTTTAATCAAACTCAAGCATTTGGAATTGTTGCTGGTAGTGTTAGTGAAGGTTCCGTAATTGCCAATAATTATGTAACAAATACCTACGCTGGCATTGGTGTGTTTGGAGAAAGTGGATGTTGTATAGTTGATTACAACAAACTAAAAGATAATCGTTTCTTTGGAATTGTAATAGGTGATAGTGAACATATCGTTTCTAATTCCAAAATCTTTGGAGGACAGGTTGGAGCAGCAGCAGCAGCCACAATTGCTAACAATACTGCTATACTAGACCAAGTTAAGATTGTCGGGGCTGAATACCTATTCAATCGCTTTCGTCTGTAAACTTAACTGCAGCAGTAAATGTGCTCTCTCCATCTTTCTTTCAGCCTTGATCGATGGCAATTCTTTTTAACTAATACAATCTTTTTTTTGAATACAAATTATAATAATAATTCAATGATGTTTAAATAATTAAAAATAATTGATTTGCCTATTAACGTTCCCCATTTTAAATTCAGTATATTGTAAATAGTCTAAACAGAAAATAGATTACTAATTATTCGTTATTTCTGATATCTATTCTAAAAGTGAAAAGAACTTATACTTGTTTTATTGGAGAATTTATAATATGACTATAACAAAAACAAAACCAAAAACAAAAAATATGCTTTTGTTTGCTTTGATCTCAACGACTTTTATTTTGAGTATAGTGTCCTATGCTATACCACTGCAATCACAACAAGCATTTGGACAAGGTGCATTTCAAACGGAAGAAAATGATCAATTGCCACCACAATTAACCATAGAAGAAACAAATAATGAAACAGATCAAGCAGAAACAACGACAACAACAGACAACAACAACCAAAAAATTATCCTAGGTGATATTACAATTCCCATAACATCTGATACACAACTTTCTTTAGAAATCCCTGATTCAAAAATAACAGTAGAACCAAACAAATAACTTTTGCAAAATTTACTTTACTTTTTTCTTAATTTTGGTGGTCTTCTCATGATTTTAATGGTTCTTAGTGAGTAATTTTATCCGTATATATTAGAATATCTTTCACTTTCACCCGAAAATCTCCAAGTGATTGTCACATCATAGGAGGTTATATTATTAGAAGGAATATTATCGTTAAGGATCATTTCAAATGATGCTATCATATTTGGTTTTATATTATTTGGTTTTGTATATGTTGATTTACTTTCTATTATTTTTCCATTTTCATCATAAAAAGTAGCAATAATTATAACATATTCTACATTTTTGTTAATCATATTTTGAACTTCTCCTATGAATTTATCCGAATTTTCATCACTTCTTTCGATTTTATGACTTATAAGTTCGACTTTCTTTTCTCCTTCTTGTTGTTGGGCGGTTTGGCCATAAACATAATTATGAGATAAAGAAAAAATACCTATAACTAAAAAAATACCAATTAATAATTTTAGTTGTAATCTCATAACCATGAATTTTAAATAAAATAATTAATGCTTTCCTTCACCTCTGTATTTCTTTGTTGACCTATAACTTCATTTTCTACTAGTATTTCTATACCACCTAGCATATGTTAGCTGACACATCCTAACAGATAGTTTTTCATATTAAGACGGAATCTTTTTGTTCTAAAATATATAGATATTTTATCTATAAAATCTGTAAATGATGAATAATATTGTAGAACAAGCAAATCATTTTTTGCTATGTGCCATATTTCTTCCAGTACCATAAATTCTGGAGACGCTGTTGGAAGATATATTGGAATCAGATCCTGTTTGTGTTTATCAAAATATCTCAGTACCTTCTGTGATTTATATAGTGCTGTTTTGCTTTATCCAGGAACAGGTAACATTTTGGAAATTTCCTGTGTATCTGTTTTAGATAATCTAAAAACGTGTTTTCATCAAACGAGTCATATTGTCTGAATAACTGTTGTTTTCCTTCAAGGCTTGTGGCACCAAATAGAACTGACTCTTGATGTGATCCAGTAATCCTTACAACTGGTCTTTCATTTTTGCTTATCCATACTCTTCTTACAAGTGAGTCATAAAAGAAGAATGATTCATCCATAGATACTACTGTGAATCCTTCTTCTTTTTGGAGATTATCCAATATCTCTCTGGCTCTTTTTTAAAACGTTCTTTCTCTTGCTTTGATGCTGTGTTTACATGTACCTTTCTAGGTACTTTCTGTTTGAATC
>JAATVJ010000063.1 GCA_014523515.1 Nitrososphaerales archaeon TH1177
AGAATCATATATTGCTCCAAACAATGTAAGAGAGGACAGATCTCTACTACGACTGAGAATAAACCTGGTATCGGATAGAACCAGAGTTATGAATAGAGTACATTCCTTATTGGATAAATATGACCTGAAATGCAGATACGAGCATATATTTGGTGTAAATGGTATCAGATGGTTAAAGAATATCGAATTAAAAGGTAACGACCAAGTTCAACTTGCAAACTACATTCACAATATTGAATTCCTAAATTCTGAAATCAAACAAATTGAAAAACAGATATCTGTTGAAGCATCTCAAAATGAAAACGTAAAAATACTAATGAGTATGACTGGAATAGACTATTTTTCTGCAATGCTCATTAGTTCTGAGATAGGAGATATATCTAGATTTAGAACTGCAGGAAAACTTGTGTCATGGTGTGGATTGTGTCCAACAGTACATCAATCAGGTAACTCAATGTACATGGGTAGAATGAAAAAAGATGGAAACAAAAAGATAAACTGGATTATGATACAGGCTGCAAATACTGCATCAAGAACAGATAATGACAGACTAAAGAAATACTATAAAAAGATAGCAAAAAAACATGGACATCATGTAGCAATAACACATGTAGCAAACAAAATGATAAGGATAATGTGGTCTATGCTAACATACAAACAACTGTACAATGAAAGAAAAAAGGAACTGTATGAGACAAAACTTAAGAGGATCCAGAAGTAACATAAGATGATACATTCCTGTATCATACTGACAGATAAAGTATATCAAACATGACACAGCAGTGATATTTGGATAAAGGAATACGTTCAGTGGAGACTTTTACATAGATGCCTAACGGTAAAGTAGTGATAAAAAGAAAATAGATTACATTCTCTTTTGAATGCAACTCCAAGAAATAAAATAAATTTCATTAATAAAATTGAATTATATTGAAATTTTTAAATGTCATTCTAACAGTATTAGCAGATGAAGAGTCAAGAGATATCTTTAACATGATAAAGGAAAAACCAGTATCTGCACAGGAGATATTAAGATATACTAAAATCCCTCATACTTCGTTTTATAGAAAAATAAATTGGATGCTAGACAACAAATTAGTCATCATTGATAGTGTACAAGAAACAAAAGATGGTAAAAAATATTCTATGTTTAGAGCTATTTTTAATGATATTACTGTAAAATTACAAAGAGACGTTATAGCCATAGAAGCTACTCCAACAGTAGATTTAGCCGAACTAACAGCAAATGAATTTTTTGAGGTCTAATATTTAATTTTATTAAATTTTATGTCAAGAAACATTTATTGAATTAATTAGATCTATAGTGCAATATACAAGCTCTACAGCTATACTCTTCTTTTTTATATCCTATAATAAAATTTGAATATTTTATTTGCGAAATTGAGATACTCTTTAGCACCCTGGAATATGTGATGAATAGAGAAGTTTCAGATCTATAATCACACAACATAGTAATAGTATTTAGTTTTCTTTGTTTGAATATAATAAAAAAAACTAACTAAATAAATCTATTTATTAATTTGAGAAAAAAAATTTTAATATCATTTATTATTATTGATCTTTGTGAATCAAGATAAAAATATGCCACCATCGGTGATGTATAATTTTTTGACTTTTGATTTATAATACTATGTTCTTTTAATTTGTAATAAAAATCGTTTTTCTGAAAAAATTTTAATTACCGAAAGTCCGATAGTTTGACTCCATTCGATTTTTTATATTCTTAATCATGTATATGCTTTGACCTAAGAGAACATATTTAAATGCTATTTGTTACATTTCTACAATCCATTTACAATTCTACAGATGTAATCCAAAAAAGAATAATTTGTAGTAGTTGGTCTACTTATGATAATTGGTTTCGCTCTTATTAACAAATGTTTCAGTCAAGCTTAAAGCTGCATAATATAAATTAGAGATGTGTTTACATTAACTACATCACTTCTTGATGAAATTTGGTGTACCAGTTTACTTAGAAATGTTCGATGGAATGACTGCGTAATATGTCCACACGTTGTCAGTCCTATAAGATAAAGAAGAGGATGGTTACTACAGGTCATATCAAAAGTACTTTTGCAAACAATGTGAAAGATGGTTCAACTATAAAACTGGTACGATATTTCATTATTCACATACACCTTTGAAGATTTGATTTTTTTAGCAATATACCCGACGAATATGAAACTTATTAT
>JAATVJ010000430.1 GCA_014523515.1 Nitrososphaerales archaeon TH1177
AGCAAATAAAATAACTACAAAATAATTTTTAAAATTCAATTATAGTGGTCTTAAAGTAAATGTAAATAATTTACATTTGCAATATTTTTACGAGTAAAATGTAATTAAAAAAATAAATTATACATAGTAAGAAAATCCCTTTGTCTGTAGAGCAATAACAAAAGTAAAGGTTACTTCTTGGTTATGTTAATCTTCTTTAATGAATTCTATAAAAAAGAGGATCCAAACCAAGCATGCAGATCCCTCTCCTCAATTCTATTCATGTTTTTTTTGATAATGGACGTTTAAAAAATATTAAAAAATTTAAATATATTCTGGAATTACAATAAATACAATACTCATATTTATCATAGTCTACATCGCAAATATTTTCCAAAATTCTTAAATGATCATCTAATTCACTAGGAAGAGTACTGACCCCATTTTATAGAAGGGTTCAAATCCCACCGGCCCCATTGAACTCTGGGTTCCAATCCTCTCTTTATGAGAATTCATGAAGCAATAATAATATGAGCTAGAAATTAACCTTTACTTTTTTTAGGATTGTTTAACTATCGATTAATTATCTGAACCAAGAATTTTCAAATTTAATAATAATATTCGCAATATTTGTAAAAGATCGAAAGGATTCTGTGGGATTTGAACCATTCTATAAAGTGGGACCAGTTGATTTTTAAATTAAATATGCATTTTAGATTAATCTTATTGAAATAATTTTTATAATATCTTAAATCATCATATTGTACTAGTGTAAATTAATAATGATAAGAATTGGAAAAAATAAAAAAAGGGTATTATTTGAAAAAATATCAAAATGTTATGATACTACTCCATAACTTGCCTCTTATACCAATTTTATTAATATTAATTGATGTGGAAGTAAAAAATATTAGAAATATATTATAAACAAATAATAGAATTAACAAAAAAAATATATCTCATATTATATAGGTAGCGCTGCATTGCTGCATGCGCTGCTATCATTCTGATTTTTGGTTCTAAGATTCCACAGGTATTTTAGATGGCTGTTTTAGTTGGGTGTTTTAAAGAAATGATGATTTAAATCTTTAATACCAATCTATTACTTTAACAATGATTAATATAAACAGGATCTATGAAATTCTGTAGTAATTCTACAAATACATTTATTTATAAAACAAATCTTCTATTGGAAACATCACTTTCCAATAGTCATGCTTGTTTTATTTTGAATTAAATAAACTAATCAAAATCTGTATTTCTGCTATCAATATTAAAGGACATGGTTGTTCATTTAAAAGATTAGCATTAGTGGTAGATATCAAAAAAAATAGTAGTAGTTTAGTTTAGATTATGCTATACTATTAATTTTAGGGAGAGAAGGATTATTATTTTTCTTTCCAATTTTACCCAATGAGATTTCGAAATGTCTCATAGATATTTCTAGTTGTTGTTCTTCTTCTTTTTTATCATTGTCATATTTTTCTTTTATTTCTAAAGGATATTCGGTATTAGTAATATCTTTTTCTTTAGGAGATTTTTTTTCTTTAGCTATAATATATTCTCTTACTGCGGCAATAGCTGCAGCATTAACTAAAGCTTCTATCTCTGCACCAGTATATCGATTTGTTAAATCTACTAGTTTATCTATACTAACATCTGCACCTAAAGGTTTCTTTTTTAAGTGTATTTGCAAAATTTGTTTTCGAGCATCTTTATTAGGTATTGGTATTTCCAAAAGGCGATCAAATCTTCCAGGTCTTAATAATGCCTCATCAATAATATCAGGCCTATTAGTAGCACCTATAATTACTACTCCCTTGAGATCTTCCAAGCCATCTAGCTCAGTCAACATTTGACTAACCAATCTTTCTGTTACATGTGAATCTCCTCCATTAGTTCCTGACCTTCTTGGGGAAATAGCGTCTATTTCATCAAAAAATATTACACACGGTGCTGCCTGTCTTGCCTTTCTAAATACCTCACGAATACCTTTTTCAGATTCACCTACCCATTTGGATAATAGCTCTGGACCTTTTATACTAATAAAATTTGATTCAGATGTTGATGCGACGGCTTTAGCTAATAGCGTTTTGCCTGTGCCAGGTGGTCCGTACAATAGTATTCCCTTAGGAGGTTTTATGTCTGCCTTGCTAAAAAGATCTGCATGTTTAAGTGGCCATTCTATTGCTTCTTTTAATTCTTCTTTAACATTATTTAATCCTCCTATATCTTTCCAATCTATATTTGGCTTTTGTACTAAAACTTCCCTCATAGCCGATGGATGAACATCTTTTAGCGCATCATCAAAATCTTGGTTAGTTACTTTGATTTTGTTTAATACATTTGCTGGAATTTTTGTTTCTTTTAAGTTTATTTCAGGTATAATTCTCCGTAATGATCTCATTGCAGCTTCTTTTGCAACCATTTCCAAGTCTGCTCCAACAAATCCATGAGTAACTTTGGCATAAGATTTTAAGTCTATATCCTGTTCCAATGGCATTCCTCTGGTATGAATCTGAAGAATGTCATAACGTCCTTCTTCATCTGGAATACCTATTTCTATTTCTCTATCAAATCTACCTGGACGTCTCAATGCAGGATCAATTGCATTTGGTCTATTTGTAGCAGCAATTATAACAACTTTACCTCTTGCCTTGAGTCCATCCATTAAAGTCAAAAGTTGTGAAACTATTCTTTTCTCAACGTCGCCGGATACCTCTTCCCTTTTTGGTGCTATTGAATCAATTTCATCTATAAATATAATACTAGGTGCATTTTCTTGTGCTTGGTTGAATATTTCTCTTAATTTTTCTTCGCTTTCTCCATAAAATTTACTCATTATTTCTGGTCCACCAATTGAATAGAAATTAGCATTTGTCTCATTAGCAACTGCTTTTGCAAGTAAGGTTTTCCCAGTTCCAGGAGGACCATGCAATAAAACACCTTTTGGAGCCTCTATTCCAATTTTGTCAAAGAGCTCTGGATGTCTTAATGGAAGTTCAATCATTTCTCGTACTTTTTGTACTTCATTTTTGATTCCGCCAATATCCTCATATGTGACTCTATCAATCTTTTTATTTTGAACTGATATATCAGATTTGGATCCAATTTTGAATTTAGTATTTGAATTTATTAGTAAGGCTTTATTTTGTGGCTTTGTAAATACTATTATGAAACCTATACGTCTTCCCATTATATTAAAAAGTAGTACATCATCTTTGGCAATTACTCTTCCATCTAATTTCTCAGAAAAGTAATCTTCTAATCCAATTATATTAAGATCCTCAAGAGGAGACAATAGAACTTCCTCTGCTTTTTCAACAGTGACCTTTTGTACATTTACCTTATCGTCTATTCCAATTGAAATATTTTCTCTAGTATATCCATCTATTCTAATTAATCCTTTGTCGTAATCATTTGGATTACTTGACCAAAGTAAAACATAGCTTTTTTTAGATGAGGCCTCATTAGTAAGCTCTAAAACATCACCTGTCGCAAGATCATACTCTTCAATAATCTTGGGATCAATAAGTGCAACTCCTCGTCCTACAAATTTAGAAAAGGTTTCTGCAACTTTTAATGTAAATTTATTATTATCAGTATTACGATAATTATTCATTTAAATCATTACTCCTTTTTTATTATAACAATATCAACAAAAATAAAGAATTTAGAATTTTATTCAACTTTTATCTCTTTAGCTTTGGGTTTGGACTGTTCTTTTGCTTTAATTTTCAATTCCAATATTCCATTTGTGTACGTAGCTTTGGCTGAAGTATCATCTAATTCTACATCGAATGGAATCTCTGAAAGGTATTTTTTATCTCCATGTTCTGCCCTTATCTTAGCAGTCTGTTCTGAAATACTTACTTTGATATCTTGCTTAGTTACACCTGGCATTTCAGCTGTAATTACATATGTATTTTCTTTATCATTGAAATTAGTATCAACCAATGGGTTCCTAATTCCACTTTGTTCTACTAATCCTCTCATAGTAGGTCTAACATTCCCAAATTCCTTAACTTGAGGTCTTCCATTAGGACCTACAGTAATTTGATATCCATAATAATACGGAAAATTACCTTTTAATGGCTGAATATCCCCTTCTATCACAGTTCTAAACATCCTGTTTAACATTTCTTCTGCTGTTGCAAATTCTCTATCCAAGTCATCAAATAATCTTCTAAAACTAAATGGTTCTTTCCACACTTTTATCACCTTACAATATGTAATATTTATGACATTTATAAATTTTTCTGACATTCAATTTTAAAATGTCGATCCTAAAATTTTAAAAGAATAATCTTACCTATTAAGTAGAATTTTTTAATCAAAGATGGAAGAAAAATGAGATTCAGATATTAATTTTTGTTAATTATTATTAGATGCTCATCATAAAAAATAATTTTCAACAATAACTGAAACTGGTTATTGCGGCCTTAAAGCCTCTATCGGAAGTGTTTTGGATGCTTTTAGAGAAGGTAATAGACCAGCAACAGTACTTAAAATTACAGAAATTATCCATACTATTAAAAGATTTTCAGCCAAATAT
>JAATVJ010000431.1 GCA_014523515.1 Nitrososphaerales archaeon TH1177
AGCTTGTGCTATGTCACCTTTAGAATCAGTCAAGGCTTGAATAGCTTTTTCTTTTGATACATTAGCTTGCTGCATCACTAAAATTATGTCCTCTTCTTTTAACGATGGAGTGTCTCTTTGTTTTTCTTCTATGTCTGTAGCAATAATTTGGAAAATTGTATTATCTTTTCCTTTCATTTCAACGACTTGCGGTTTGATTCGATACATTTCTTTAGTCTCAGTTTTTATTATTACCTCCTCAATTCCTTCCATCTCATTCATATCTAGACCCATTTTTCCAAGCATTCTTCTCATTTCTCTATTTCCCCCACGCATCATTATCTATTACCTCTAAGATCATTGATTGGTTCTACTTTTTATTCCTTCTCTAATTTTTACTGCTACACCATAATCAAATTTTTTCATTATATTGTTTCCACAAACCGCTTTTCCCACGGCTAATACTTCATATCTACTATCAATGACTACTACGTCTGATCCACTATTGACATTTTTTCCACACCACTTTACATGTTTACAAAATAATGATCTTCCTTCACTAATGAATGGTATTACGTCATCTTCTGCAATAATACAGTTCTCTATGAATTGTGTATATTTTACCATCATTTTTGCGCCAAATATAGTTAAAGCAAGTCCTCCATCTTTACGTAAAGTAGCAAATAAATTTGATTCTATAGAAAAATTTTTAATTCTGCCCGTTCTCTTTGAAAATTCACATCGTATTTCTGGGAATTCTTCATTTACATTTGTATCAAAAAGGACAGATATATGATTAATCAGTTTATTTCGAGGGTTTAAAGGTAAAGGTTTCAATTTCCAGTATCTAATAAAATATTTCTTATAAAAAATATTAGTATTTCTCTTTATTATATTACTCTTACATTAGAAGAAAAATTAAATTTTAAAAAACAAAAGTGCCATTTCTGATTGACTAATTGAAATAATATAATAAAGATGATTACACATTAATAATACTCCTATTTTTATTGTGGAACCTTAATTCAGTGTTAGAAATAAGCATTAGTGATAGTATAACCAAATTACGTTAGAAAGTTAAATAACTATAAACACGACATGTTAGAAAAGAAAGACTTTATTTCTTGTTTAGATATTGTTATATTATGCCCTCATTCTGTGAATTATGTGGAAATTCCATTCAAAGTCCAAAAAATGTAATTATTGATGGTAGTATTTTCAACGTATGTTTATCATGTTCAAAACGTGGAAAACCATATGAACCTAATCAGCCTTCAAAAAAAATATTTCCTCAAAAAAATGGATCCATCCCGGTATCTCAAAAAAAACCAATTAAGGTTTATCACAAGACAATTCCAATTACTGATGAAAAAATATTAAGACCAGATTTTGGGAAGATCATAAGAGAAGCTAGAATGAAAAAAGGAATAACCCAGGAAAATGTAGCTAATCAACTAAGTGAAAAAATTACTTTGTACAAAAAAATAGAAACAGGTGGAATTAAACCAAATGACATATTGTCTAAAAAGCTAGAACGTTATCTAGGAATTCAATTATATGAAAATCTTGTTGAAAATAATAAAAATGAAGAGGATTAGTTAATGAATTTTAAGAATGCTCTTTTAATAACATATCCTATTGAAGAATCTGTTAATGAAGCCTTATCTTTGGCTGAGACCGCAGGTTATGTAATTAAAAAAATAGTCAAACAGAAACATATTACACAATCAAAATATGGAATTGGTAAAGGAAAAGCATATGAGATTAAGGATCTGGTAAATGATCTGAATATTGACATAATTCTTTTTGATGAAGTATTAAAACCTACACAACAATATAATTTAGCATTTTTATGTAAACGAGATATTATCGATAGAGAACGATTAATATTAGAAATATTCGAACGTCGAGCCAGTACATCAGAATCACGTATACAAATTAAATTAGCTCAATTAAGATATGAAATGGTTAGAATAAAAGAAAAGGTAAGACTTGCAAAAATGGGTGAACAACCAGGATTTTTTGGTCTGGGGAAATATGATGCTGATGTTTATTCATTGGATCTTAAATCCCAAATGAGCGTTTTAAAGAAAAAACTAGATAAAGAAGAAAAAAGAAGAACACTATATAGAAATCAACGTAACAGAATGGGTATTTCAACCATTTCATTGGTTGGTTATACATCATCAGGTAAAACTACCCTGTTTAATTCTTTAACGGGAGAATCAAAAGAAGTAGGCAAAGAAATGTTTACTACTCTATCTACGTTTACGAGATCCTTATATAAAAATTCCAATCAAAAGTTATTATTATCTGATACTGTAGGATTTGTAAACAAGTTACCAGCTTATATGATAGATGCTTTTAAATCAACTCTACATGAACTTGTTTTTTCTAAATTGATTTTGTTGGTTATAGATGTTAGTCAAACTATCAAAAATATAAGAATAAACTTGAATAGCTGTCTCCATATAATAAATGAATTACAAGTTCCCTCAACAAAAATATTGTATTTACTAAATAAAGTAGATTTAACTACTGTAAATAATGCCTATGAGAAAGCTAAGATGTTAGATTTAAAATATCCAAATAATATCGTTTTACCTATATCAGCAAAAACTGGCTATAATGTAAATAAAATATTGGATCTAATAGATATGCTCGTTTATGGAAACAATTTAGAAATACAAAATAATGGATATTTATAAAATGAATATAGCAGTACTTCGAATAGGTCATAGATTAGTCAGAGATGATCGTACAACTACTCATGTAGCCTTGGTTTCTCGATCTTTTGGTTGTAATATTCTATATATGACTGATGTTAATGATGATATAAAATCTACAATAGATGATGTAAATAATAGGTGGGGCCATGCATCAAATTTTAAAATTGAAATAGTCAAAGGTTGGCGAAATGTAATATTAAATTGGAAGAAAAATGGAGGTGTAATTATACATCTTACAATGTATGGATTAAATGTAGATGATATCATTGGTAAAATTAAAGATAATAGTAATGATATTTTAATAATAGTTGGAGCTGAAAAAGTTCCAAAGGAAATATACACACTTTCCGATTATAATATTGCTGTAGGCAATCAGCCACATTCTGAAATTTCTTCGCTAGCTATTGTTTTAGATAGAATATTCGAAGGAAAACAACTTAAGTTAAATTTTGAATCAGCCAAAATGAAAATTATTCCTTCACTTCGGGAAAAACTAGTAGAAAAAAATTATTTTTGAAATAAAGAATTATAATTTTACTCATTGTTAAATACCCGTTTAATAAACTATAATATTCATACAATAACTTGCCATCTAATATAAAATCAGTTAATTTTTTATGTTGTGATTACATAAAAAATATAAGGTTTTGTATAACTAATTAGTATATTGAAAAGGAATGAAGAATTAACTAAAGTTAACCATGAAAAAGGTTCTTTTGTTAAACCTAGAGAAAAATGGGGTTTAGAAAAAGAAACTGATAATTTTGCTAATAAAGTTAAACTCTATCGCCAAGGAAAGTTGTCAGATGACGATTTTCGAAGATTTAGGCTTCAGCATGGAGCATATGGATCAAGATTAAGACCTGACTATAGTATGATAAGGATTAAAATTCCTAGTGGCGAAATAACTCCAGAGCAACTAGAAAAGATAGCCAATTTATCTGAGGCATTTTCTATTGGATCAGCCCATGTTTCCACTAGACAAAATATTCAATTACACTGGGTACAGTTAGAAGATGTCAGTGAAGTTATGAGAGGATTAGTAGAGGTAGGTTTAACGACTAGAGAGGCTTGTGGTAATACTGTAAGAAATGTAATGTGTAGCCACTTTGCAGGTGTTTGTCCTAATGAAGTTTTTGATGCTACTCCTTATTCAACAGCAATTGCAAAGTTCCTATTACGTAATCCAATGTCTCAGAATTTACCAAGAAAATTCAAAATTAATTTTGGATGCTGTAATAAACACGGTCTGGTAAGGATAGCCGACATTGGTTTAGTACCTGATTTAAAAGATGGAAAAAAGGGATTTAGAATTTATCTTGGAGGAGGATTGGGTGCTGCCTCGTTTATAGGTCATCTTTTAGAAGATTTCACTTTTGAAGAACAACTTTTATCAACTTGTATGGCAACTATTAGACTATTTGATAGACTAGGAAATAGAGATAATATGGCCAGAAATAGAATGCGCTATTTAGTAAATGAAATTGGTTGGGAGAAATTTCAAAAAATGGTATTGAAGGAACGTACTATTGTAGAAATGACCATTTCTGAATTTACTAAGAACCTTTATCAAGTTCACTTTAATGGTTCATATGTTCCAATAAATAAGTCAACAAAATTTAATAAACTCCCTATTGTGGAAACAAATATTTCTACTACTAGTAATGGTTACGATAGATGGTTGCATACGAATGTAGTTCCACAAAAACAAGAAGGCTATTCTACAATATTTATTACACTTGGCGCAGGTGATATAACAGCTAATCAACTAAGATCTCTAGCATTGCTAATACGTAAATTCTCATCAGAGTCTATTGCAAGAAATACTCCACAACAAAATTTTGCAATTAGATATATTTACAACAATGATTTGCCAGCCGTCTATAAAAAACTTATGACTATTGGATTAGCTAATCCTGGAGCCCTTACAATCACTTCCGCAGTAGGTTGTTCAGGTACTACTTCTTGTAATCTGGCTATAACTAATTCACATAGATTAGCTAAAGAGGTTCAAAGAACATTGTTGGAATTAGGTTTTGATGTTGATAACGATCTTCGTAATTCAACTATTAAAATAAGTGGTTGTCCTAATTCTTGTGGACAGCACGAAATTGCAACTATTGGCTTTTTTGGTGGTGCTGCAAGAATAGAAAATTCTATGGCTCCTGTGTATACTATGTTATTTGGTGGTAATGGTTATGAAGATGGAAAACTAGGTAAGGCTATTATGCGTGTTCCAGCAAAAAGAGTAATAGATGTAATTCAAAAAATA
>JAATVJ010000432.1 GCA_014523515.1 Nitrososphaerales archaeon TH1177
AGCAATAATCCTGTTTTTTATATCTCCAGATATTGTGACAAGCCGTCTGTCGAATGTCCTTCTGCTTGGTGTCATTCTTGAGAGTCCACATGCTTTCATTATCTTTCTATTGTATGATAGATCCATTGCAAGATACTCATGTAATGCTCTGTTAGAATCTAATCGAAACCATATACGAACAACAAAACATCTCAGGATAACAGTAGGGGAATAGACATATGGTCTCCCACATCTTGTTTTATTATTATTGTTATGTGGCCAATGAATCAAACCAATCAAATACAAAATACTAATTAGAATAGATGTTGATCTCTTCTGCTGTACTAGTTTATTGGCTTGGATGATAGTTACACCAAAACATCATACACCAATAGACTAGCTTTATTCGTTATGAAAATAGAATAATTATGACCCAGCCTCAATTAATTATTATATTATATTATATGACATTATTTTATTTATTTTCTCTTTTCAATGCTAGGCTAATGTGATAATAAATTTTTATAGGATTTTTTAGAATAACTATTGGTTATTTTAAATAGAAATAGTTTTATAACTCAATTGTAGTATTGAAAAAGAATTGATTCAAATAATTAGATCTATTACCATTAAAGATTTATATATAACTTTATTATATAATATTAAAAGTTATTATTATAGCTTTATAAATATATAAATATTGTAATTTATGTTACCAAATAAATAAAATTAAATTAGAAAAATTAATAAATTTCGACTTTAAAATACTATATTGAGTATGAAAATTAAAGAGAATTTAATTATGTATCTTGTAGTTGGCTCAATGATTTTTTTGAATTTGGGTATATTTCATATAAGTTTCGCACAAGATTCTACCATTCCACTTGGAGCTAATACTACCGAGAAAGCTTCAAATGCTATGAATACCACCTCACCTATTGATAAAGAAAAGGGGTTATCGAATTTACCATTAGTTATAAACATTACCAAAAATTCAAATGCGACTGATACTGTAATTGATTTTATTATTAATCAAGTAAATAGTAGTGTTATAGATACTTCTATATTAGAAGATCTTGCTCAAGACCGCATTCCTTTGTTAATTGATGCATTAAAGAATACCAATGCTTCTAGTATTGCAGCAGAATTTATACTAAATGAAACAAAGAAAGGAATATCTACAAATATTACAACAAATTAATATTTTTTATTTCATTTTTCATTTAGTAGTATTTCTTTCTTTCTCGGCATATCTGACATTGATAACATCTAGATCCTGAGCTATATGGACATTTTCAAAGTTTATTTTTGCCTCATTCTTTATTAAATTGAGATTATCATATCTTGAACTAAAATGAGTTAAAATTAATTTTTTTACATTTGCATTTTTTGCAAATAGCGATGTCTCTAACGCAGTGGAATGAAACCTTTCTATTGCCTTGTTTTTTTCCTCCTCTGTAAAAGTAGATTCAAAAACTAATACATCACAGTCTGTAAAAAATTGTAGTAGTTTTTTGGAAGGACGTGTATCTCCTGAAATTCCTATTTTGCGACCTGGACGGGAAGGACCAGTAAAATTTTTTGCAAATATTTTTCTTCCTTTGTATTCTATATCAATCCCATGTTGTAATAAACGATATAGCTGACCTTCTGGAATTCCATATCTTCTTGCTTTTTCAACATCAAATATTCCTGGTCTATTATATTCTTCTATCAAGTAAGAAAATGCAAGGATAGAATGATTAGCAAAACAAGTCTTTATACAATAATCTTTTTCTTCAACTAAAACGCCTTCATTTTGTATTCTATGCACAATAATTTGGTAATTAATATTAAAATTTAATATTTTTTGATTTGCTAAAATAAATTCTTCAACTCTGGGTTCACCAAAAATCTCTATAGGTTTAGTTCTACCCATTAACGAAAGAGTTTGTAAAAGACCTAAAAGCCCTAAACAATGATCTCCGTGGATATGCGTAATGAAAATTTTCATTTTTTTATTCATTCCCAATTTTGATCTGATATATTTTAGTTGCATGCCTTCTCCTGTATCAAAAATTAGTATTTCAGCACCTCTTACAATGGCAATAGAAGATAAACCTCTTTGAAAGGTTGGAATAGCTGCAGCGGTACCCAAAAATACTATTTTTAACTCTACCATCTTGATCACTCATCTTAACTAAGAATAAATAATGCATTCACAATCGGATTAATTAGTATTAACAACTACATTTGACAATATAGGAGCTAGATCTACTTTTGCACAAATATTTGGAATTGAATTTGTAGAAATAATTTCTTGAACACCTGCATTCATTATTTTTTCAAAAGCATTATCTAAAAGAATTGCGTGAGTACATAAAACAATAATATTTCTGATTTTATGTTTTTTTAATAATTCACTTGCTTTTACTATACTCCCACCAGTACTAATCATGTCATCTATTAATATTGCATCCATTCCCTCAACTACCAACCCTAAATTTTCATCAACAGAAACTAATCCTGTCTTTCTATCTCTAGTTTTTTTAAGGCATAATATTTGTAAATTTAATAACTCCGCAATTTTTTCTGCTCTTTTTGTTCCTCCTTCATCTGGTGAAACAACTATAGATTTTTCAATATCAATAGCTTTATTGTTTTTTATATACTCCGCAAGAATTGGAATAGCAGAAATATTTTTAATTGTTATTGAAAAATATGACAAAGAATGTTCATTATGGATATCTACTGTTATCATATCAGTAGTTCCAAAGTTTTGTATTAACTCTGCTAACACTGAAATACTGATGATTTCACCTTCTAAAAACATCTTGTCTTGTCTTGCATATGCCATATAAGGAATGATTACTGTTATTTTTGAAGCATTCTCTCTCCTACATTTATGAATAATCATCAATAATTGAATTATATGTCTATCTATTGGAGGGTAAAGCGATTGAACTATTATACAATGTTTTTTATCAACAGGTGGAATACGAATTTTGCTTTCTCCATCAGAAAATACTATTAGTTCTGGTTCGATGAATTTAACATTTAAATTTTTTGAAATACTCTTAGCCAAATCTAGGGATGCAGGACCTGCTATCACCAGTGTATTTTTAAGCAAATAATATTAACAAATTTATACAATCATAAAAACCTTTTTTATAAATAAATTTATAATATGAATAAATAAAAAAAGGTTTTTTATTGTAGATTATGAAAATAATATTATTGAGTGGTAGATCATCTAATTGTATTCAACAAAACCATAGTAATTGTAATGGTATAATCATTAATTCACAAATAGATAACGAGGTTTCTAGAATATGTAATTGTCCATGTCATAACAATATGTATCAGCTAATTAAAAAAGCATCTGCAGCATTAAGGATTAATGAGAACGATAATTTATTCGAGGATAAAATATAGTATAAATAATATAAAGTTAAATCATTTTTTAATCAATTAAATTATATTTTTATTATAATAGTTATTGTGTCTGTATTTATTTTATCTATCTCTTTTTTTATAGCTTCTATAAGATGCTCGGGCGAGGTTAAACTAGAAAAATCAACTATTTTCATATCATCCAAAATATGTACCTGAGGAGCGAGATCTTCACTTGATTTATTGTTTGATTTGAAAATTAAGGTATCTATTTCATTTTTTAAATTTTTATTACCTTTGATAATCTTTGCATTATCTAGCATTAACCTTATTCTTCCAAATTTATCTAATATTACAATTGGATGTTTTCTTCTTTTTATAAGAAATTGTTTTTTTATTGTCTCACATGTAAATCCATAATAATTTTTCATATCCAATATTCTTTGAACATTATTATTTTCTAAAATAGAAGAAGCTATCTCAATCGCTTCCTTTTCATCAATTTCTTTTCTATTGTTTTTTCCAATATCTAATTCAACATTGCCTGTGGCTATTGCTCTTAATAATGAACGTTCATTCACATATTCAGTTTGTATTGATATGGATTCAGGAACTGCTCCTCCCTCAAGGGCTCTTTTTTTAACATCATCTATGATAGTAGAAACATCATTTGAATCAGGCTTAGAAATTGTCTTTTCTATCTCCTCATAAATCATTGCAGCTGCTACGCCAATAGAGGAAACTACTTCAGCATTTTCAGCTATTTGATAATGAAATTTCTTTTTTGTAGCTATATATGGAACCAAAACAGAAGCACCTCCTCCGCCACCAATAAGGATAGTTTTGTTTTCAATTAATTGATATTCCTTTATCATAGGTTCCATAATTTGCAAGATCTTTTTAATAGAAAAATCCAATACCATTTCTGCAGCTTTTTGATAACTTATTCCCATTTTTTCACCCAATAAAGAAAGTGATCTAATTGCTGATAACCTATTTCCAAATGCATAATCTTCCTTCGCTATTAAACCTAATGCATTTGCTGCACAGGTGTTAGTTATTGCAATTTTTTTGTTATCGTGTGTTTGGATACAAATGTAATCATCCGGGTCATTTTCAGTTGGTTTAAATGTTATTATTCTTGCATTTTCTAATTCATTAGGTTCAACAAAACATGAATATTTTAGTCCTGCTATATGTGCCGATCTAGGGCCGACATCGATAATCCGATTTTTAGCAAGTCTTACGAGCGAACCACCGGCTACTCCTGCCACTCTTACATCTACTGACCGTATACATGTAGGATGGTCCATTATCGTTACATATTTGATTTCAGGTTTACCATTTTTTATAATGGATATATTTGTAGATGTTCCTCCTATCTCTATAAAAACTCCGTGCAAAATATGAGAATGTAATAAAGCTCCTGCAACACTAGCAGCTGGACCTGATAAAATTGTTAAGATGGGTTTATTCTTAAAAGTATCGATATCTGTTACTCCTCCATCTCCTTTCATTATCATAATTGGGCAATATATGTTCTCCTCCCTCACAACATTTTCAACATATTTGGCAGTGCTAATTGCTTTTGGCATTATTCCAGCATTAATGGCAGCAGTTATAGTTCTAATTTCTAATCCATAAATTCCAGTTAATTCATGACCAGCTGTAATAGGAATATCAGAATTAGTCATTACGTATTGTTCATTGCTGGGATCATCTACACCATAAGCTTCACTCACAACTAATACCTTTGCTCCTTCCTGTTTAAGTGCTGAAATAGCAGACAGTATTTCATTTTTTTCTAAATATTTTGATGTATCAAGGAATCGATAACATGTTTGAAGATGTTTATTTAGCGATAGTTCAATATCTTTTATATTAGTTCTTTTAACTACATTAGATTTTTCTAAACCTACACCCATTCCAATAATTCCTACTTTTGCTGTATCACCTTCAAGCAACGCATTGACGGCTTGAGTTGTACTATGTGAAATTAATTCAATTTCAGATTTTTGGATATTGTAATTCTTCATTAATTCTCTTAGCGCAATAATTATTCCTTCTGCTACTCCTCTTTCTGACTTATGGGTAGTGGGCACAGTAGTCCTACCAAGAAAAGAACCTGAGCCAATATCTATAGCTATAGCTTTTGTAAAAGTTCCACCAACATCAATGCCCAGTCTGATCTTTCTATTCATTAATTAATACACGTTATGTATGTCGAACTGATCTTAATCTTTGGGTAAAATAATATATATTTATTCTTTTTGTTTTTTTAGACAGACCAAAAAACTTCTTCTATTTTTTCTCTTCGCCCAATTTGTCGTATAATTTCCTGAAATTCTTTCTTCTTATCAGAAACTAATATTCTCATTTTACCATTTTTCATTTTGTTATTTTGATCATTATCTATTAGAAATTTTTTTATCTCTTTAGCAATTATCTGTGAAGGATCTAAAAATTCTATATGTGGATAAAGGTGATTTAATTGATCAAGTATAAATGGTAAATGAGTACTAGATAATATTATTACGTCAATATTATCCATATTTCCAAGAATCTGTATTATTAACTGTTCAATCTTTTTCCTATCTCTTAAAAAAGTCCCATCTTCTATCAAGGAAATTAAAGGAGATGCATTATATTTTGAAACAAAAATATCTTGAGGAATTTCAGTCCTTATTTTTATATCTAATTCTTTGCTATTTATTGTTGATTCTGTTGCCATTATCCCAATATGTTTTTTTTTAGTTATCTTTATTGCCTTTTTAATAGGGGGTTTAACCCCAATTAATGGAATTTTTGTAAGTGATTTAATTTCATCAATAACTTGTAAAGAGGGAGTATTAGAAGCAATTATTATTAACTTGGGATAAAATCTTTCTAGATATTTTATTGTATTTAGGACAATTTTAAAAAGATCATTTTGTGACTTTTTTCCATATGGAAAATTAGCTTTATCTGCAAAATAAATTAAATTTTCATTAGGAAGTTCTTTTTTTATTTCTTTAATTATTGATATTGATCCGATACCAGAATCAAATACA
>JAATVJ010000433.1 GCA_014523515.1 Nitrososphaerales archaeon TH1177
AAAGGAACCAATATTATGACTTGAAAATTTAATAGTGTTGTCCACATATCTGAAATGCAAACATAATATATCCTATAACAATGCCGTCTTTTCTAAACTGATAAAAATTATTTGTATCTTTTGGCATCATTTCATATTTCAGTAATAATGCTTTATCTTCGGGGATTTGTATTATTTTTAATCTGTCGTTATTTATTTTTTCTAACGGTATTTTTGAATTATCTGAATCATTATGTTTAATAATAATCATTGCGATTATTCTATCTATATTTTCTCTATCAATTACAATTAGATAAGTATTGGAATTTTCATTTTTAAAAGGGTCAGGAGAAGTGAAGGAATCAATTTTAACATATTTTACAAACTCATCCTTGAAGGAATAGGCAAGTTGATTCATAATCGCTATATCTCCTATATCCAATGCTTTGATAGATTCAGGTTTTGGAAATTCTACTTTAGAAGATAACACAAACTTAGTTTAATTATATGATATATAATTCAATTTGTTTAATAATTATTTAGATTACTATAAAATTTGATTATTCTTCAAAATACTTTACTCTTTCTTTCTTAAATTCTCTTGAACTGAATAAAATCTTGTAATCATGGATTTTAATTATATTTGAAATTTCTTCAGCAATTTTTTCAGCAGCTTTTATGCTTCTCGCATGAATCATACTAAATATATTAAATTTCCAGTCTGGATAAGTTGGTCTTCTATAACAATGGCTCACTTGAGGAAATTCCGCCAATTTGTATCCTACTTTATCTACCATTTCTTCTGGTACTCTCCATACTATCATCCCATTTGCAGTAAATCCTGCATCTCTATGTCTCAAAATAGCGGCAAAACGTCTCATTATACCATTTTCTTCAAATTCTTTTGCTTTTTCAAATAATTCTTTCAGTGTTATTCCAAGTTTTTCTGAGCTTTTTTTAAAAGGCTCTGGAATTATTTCTATATCTCTTTGTAGTTCCCTTATAAACTCTTTATCTTGATTAGTAAGCTTACTTTTTTCAGGATTAAGTTCTTTAATCTTCTCTATAGGTTTAGGATTGGAGGAATCATCATTGACCATATCCAGTTTAACACCTATTTTGTACATTTTCAATGTTGGCAAAAGCCTATATTTTATTACTCCCTCAAGAGAAGACATTTTATCCAAAATTTCTTTCATGTCCTTCCCTGGAGGTACTGCTAAAGTAAACCATATATTGAACTCGTGATTCCTTTCATAATTGTGACTTACACCAGAATATTTGTTTATTTCATTAGCTACATGATCTAATTTTTCAGGTTTGACCGCAAAAGCTATCAGTGCACTTTTGTATCCTAATCTTCTAGTATCAAATATTGCATTAATTTGTCTTATTAATCCCATTTGTTTGAGATTATTTATCCTTTTCATAACTTCATTTTCTGATATATTATGATGAATAGCTATCTCTAAAAACGGTCTTTCTGTAAGAGGAAAATGCCATTGAATCTCATTTAAAATATTTCTATCTAGTAAATCCAATTGATTTACTTGTATAGATGTTCTCAATTTTTGTTGATTATGTATTTTATCTATTAAATACTTATGTATTTATAATGTCTTTCATATTAAATAGAATATCCATATTATCTAGTTCCTTGATAATATGAATTATAAAAAATTAGAGATTTTAAACTATTCTATATTTCAAGCTGTAAAGAATTCATATAATTAATCATTTAATAGCAAATTATTGTCAATCGTGAATCCTTATCCTTTTCATTCACTAATAATTAAAATAAATTTATAAAATACTTTTAATCGTAAAATATTGTATTAAAATTAATGAAAAACAAAAAAGATATAGATGATGATATAAATGCTATTGAGTTTAATGATGATAATTACGAAGATTCTAATGAATTAACTTCTGATAATACAAATACCTTTTTTAAGAATGAAAAAACTAGAAATATAAAAAAAGTTAATTCTTCTGTAAATAATAAATCAGATCAATCAATTAAAAATGACTCAAATGCCGATACTCAAGACATTGATTCCAAATTTTTTGCAATTAGAATCACAGGTGGCCAAGAAAATGTTGTTGCAAATATTTTACAAAATAAGATAAATTCAAAAAGAATAAGTTTACGTTCTATTCTTATCTTGGAGAATTTTAAGGGTTATGTTATTGTTGAAGCTCCTGACTCAAATATTGCATATGATGCATTGTATGGAGTTAGACATGTCCGTGGACAAATACGAGGAGATCTTCCTTTTAGTGATATTGAAAAGTATCTTGTAAAGAAACCTGTAGTAACAGAATTAAGCATAGATGATACCGTAGAAGTTATAGCTGGACCATTTAAATCAATGAAGGCAAAGATTATACGTGTTGATTATGAAAAACAGGAAGCTACTGTAATATTACTTGATTCTCCATATCAAATTCCTGTTACTGTTGATGCAAATTACTTAAAAAAAGTAAGTAGATAGTTTGTATTTAAATATAAAATTGAATAAATAAAAAATTTTAAAAATATATGATGTCGATTTATATTTCGGAAAAATATTGTTTTTGACATGGGCGATAAAAAAACTGTCTCCGCTTTAGTAACTGGAGGAGAAGCTAGTGCAGGACCACCTCTTGGACCAGCATTGGGACCACTTGGAATTAATGTCTTACAAGTTGTAAATACTATTAATGATAAAACCAAAGATTTTTCGGGAATGAAAGTTCCTGTTAAAGTTGAGGTTGATCCTGACACAAAAAAATTTACTGTGGAAGTAGGCATACCTCCAACTACAGCACTAATAGCCAAAGAAGCTGGTATCACTAAGGGATCTGGAACATCAGGAAAAGATTATGTAGGAAATATTAGCATGGAAAATATAGTTAAAATTGCAAGAATGAAGATAGATGTATCTTACGCTATTGATTTAAAAAATGCCGCAAAAGAAATAATTGGATCATGTGTCAGTAGTGGTATAAAGATTGAAAATAAACCTGCCAAAGAAATTTATGCTGATGTAAATAATGGTCAATTTGACTCCTTATTTAATTAATAATTTTTGTATTAATTTACTAAATTAATTTTTTCTTATATAATTATGAATAATCTGCCTAATAAAAATTGTATTGCAGAAAATTAAAATATCCCCAGCTCTGTCACATTGTTATAAAATTTTAGGTGAGAATGATAGAATGTCAATTCAACAAGGTTCAGCTGGTGGCGTACCAGTTTTAATATTAAAAGAAGGATCTTCTCAAACAAAGGGAAGAGATGCTCAAAAGAATAACATAACAGCTGCTAAACTAGTAGCAGAAATTGTCCGTTCAACTCTTGGTCCGCGTGGTATGGATAAAATGTTAGTAGACTCATTAGGTGATGTTACCATCACAAATGATGGAGCTACAATTCTTAAAGAAATAGATGTACAGCATCCTGCAGCAAAAATGA
>JAATVJ010000006.1 GCA_014523515.1 Nitrososphaerales archaeon TH1177
CTAATACTTTATTATTGCCCAATGCTTTAGTAGCTAAATATAAGGCAACAGAGGAGTCAATTCCACCACTTAATCCCAATACGACTCCTTGATAATTGGCTGATGTAACTTCATTTCGAATAAATTCAATAATACAATTTGCAATATGTGATAGGTTCAATATTTACCATTCTTATTAATCAAATATTACTATTAAATCGATCTTTTATTTTTTATTGATTGATGAATATAGAATTATAATAACATTAACTAGTAATCAATGAGTAAAATCTATTATGAAAAACTATATTTTATTCTCATTTTAATAACGAATTTTGGTTTGCAGTTATATTTTTAAATTATAAAAGTTGTTATTTTATTACAAATATATTTATATAAGATATAAAACACTTCCAAAAAAATTTTATTAGCAATAGATTTAGTGAGATAATGATATATTGTCTTCTTTAAATATTAGTAATTATGACAAAGCAGGTGTTAATATTAAAAAAATTCGATCCACGCAGAAAAATATTGGAAAAATGATTGCTGAATCATATTCTTTTCAAGAAATAGGTAAAATTGTTTCTGGATTTGGTCATTATTCTGGTTTAATAAATATAGGAAATCATGTTTTGGCATTACATACTGACGGCGTTGGAACTAAAGTTCTTGTTGCACAACAAATGAAGCGTTTTGATACGATAGGCATAGACTGTATAGCTATGAATGTTAACGATATTATTTGTACTGGGGCAGAACCATTTGCCTTTGTAGATTACATCGGTTTAAAAAGGGTCAATGATGAATTGATAAAAAAAATTGTAAAAGGTTTAATTGCAGGTGCAAAGGTCGCCAAAACAGCAATTGTAGGAGGAGAAACTGCCGTTGTACCTGAAATATTAGCAGGCAATAACGATGATATGTTTGATCTTGCTGGTACTGCTATAGGAATTGTACAAAATAAGAAATTAGTTCTTGGAAATAATATCAAAATAGATGATATTATATTAGGATTAGAAAGTAGTGGTTTGCATTCAAATGGATATACATTAGCACGAAAGGTATTATCAAAATATCAAATAGATGAAATTCCTGAATTTTTAACCCAATCAGTCGGAGAAGAATTACTTATTCCAACTAAAATTTATGTACAACCAGTAATGGAATTAATAAAAGATAGGAAAGTTACAGTACATGGCTTAGCACATATAACAGGAGGATCATTTACAAAATTAAAACGTTTAAATAACAAAGTAAGATATAATCTTTCTAATTTATTTCCTCCTTTTGGAATATTCAAGCAAATTCAAAAAGATGGTAATATAGATGTTAAAGAGATGTATAGAACTTTTAATATGGGAATAGGTTTTTGTATAATATTACCAAAGGCCAATGTTGACAAGACAATTAGTATAATAGAAAAGTACAAAATAAAAGTTTATCAAATAGGAGAAGTAGATTCAAAAGGTAATGGAAACGTAATTGGGAAAGTAGGAAATAAGAAATATAGATTGTAGCATCCTATAGAGTGAACATTAAATCTATTTCAATTAATATAACCAATAAGTGAAAATTAAGTTATAATATATATCGTTTTATTTGTTTACAAGCAAGACAAAATTAAGTTAATCACTATATAATTTAATCATAATAGATACTATTAATAGTGTCCAGTATATTAGTAACATTATGATTATTATTATAGGAAGAACAATTTGACATAATAAAATTTTTTAAATATTCAAAAATATTTTTTATTTAAAAAATAAATAACTATTAAACATATAGAGGCTATAGGTACTTTTCAATTATTTCACATGCTCTATTAATTCCCAAATCTACTAGATAATTTCCAAGTTTTGGTCCTCGATCCGAATTGATTAGTATTTTGTAAAGTAATCTGAAAAAGTCTTTTGGCTGTATTTCATATTTTTTCGAAGTTTCATAAATTAATGTTTGTATATAATTTGATAAATTATCATATTCCTGTTCTTTATATGTCTTTAAATGAGATACTAATTCTGTTAATGCTTCCTTATATTTTTTATCCAAAGTTAAATCATATTTTTCTTCGTTTACCAAAATATCATCTGTCCAGTTAGAGGCAAGTTCGATTTTCTTTAGTATATATTTTGTTTTTTCACGAACAAGCCCATATTTTTTAAGTCTTTCAAATACCTTATCTATACGTTCTTTTCCTTCAAAAAGAGAGGTTTGTTGGGCAATTAATCTATATGGAACATGATGATAATAATTAGTTGGTGGATTAAGATGATTAATATATTCATAAATTCCCTGCAATTTGACCAATTTTGATTGATTGTTCTCTTTAATTTTACCAAAATACACATCTTCATATAGATCATATTCGTCCATTAGTGAAGGGATATCATCTATTCCTATATGCCGTGTTCCAGTTATTCTTTTGAAAAGTAATAAAAGAATAGATTGAGGTGTACCATATTTCAGCCACATCTGAGGAGTTAATACATTTCCAGCAGATTTACTTATTTTTTTCCCTCCCTTATCTAAAAACATTTCATATTTTATATGCAAAGGATGAGGAAATTTTAATACTTCTTCACATACCCAATCATTAATTTTTACAGAATCCATAATATCTTTTCCATAGGCTTCAAAGCGGATGTCTAGTATTTTCCATCGTGCTGCAAATTCAACCTTCCAAGCTAGTTTTCCTTCAGCCTTTTCGATATTTGCTTCTCCCTTGTAACCACATCCTTTAATTTCTCTATTTCCTATTTTACTTCCAGAACATTCATATAATACTTTCTTTTCGCTAGTCAAGTATTCTTTTGCATGTGCTACATAGAGTTTTCCACATTCTTTACATATTGGAAAATAAGGTAATATATTTAGGAACTTATCTTGACCAACGAATTCAGAAATTTTCTGTCCCAAATACTCACTCTTTGTAAGAATTTGATCAATTGCATCAATCAGTATACCACTTTTATAGACTTCTCTAGCACTCTTAAAAATATATTTAATACCTGTTTTATCTAATCCATCAAGAAGTAAGCTACTCATATGAGAACCATATGAACTATGACAATCACCAAATGGGTCAGGAATATTAGAGACAGGTTTAGCTATATGATCTTGTAGCCATGAAGGGAACCCTGAAGGAATCTTTCTTAAACCATCCATATCATCAGAATAAGCAATTAACTCAGAATTGTATCCCTGATATTTAAGAGATAATCCAATTCCATAGGCACGAACTGCATCGCCCATACTGCCAATATGAGGTATTCCCGAAGCTCCTAATCCACTTTCTACTCTAATAATATCAAGATCGCGATTTAATTTTTTTTCTCTTAAAATAAGGGTATTTGCTACTTTATCTATCCATGTCCCTTTTCCAATAATATTTTCTATCATTTTACTTACAAATCCTATCCGTTAAAGTCTTTATATGCTTCTTACATATACAATAATTAACGTTTCTTTTATATATTAATTAATTTTTTATATAAATTTAAATGTATTTTCATTTAGAAGATTATTGTCTTTTTTGAAATCAGAGTTTAATCTCAAGATAATCTTGTAAAATATTAAGTTATAAATGTCAAGAGTGGAGTGGACCCCTATTTTTGGGAACACTTTTCCCATTTTTATATAGGTACTATTTTCTTTCATTACCAATATTTATCACCTTCTTCTTCTCCTCTTCAATATCTTGTTGCATTTTCCATTTTGAAATAAACTCATAGGGTGTTAGATATCCTAATGCAGAATGTATTCTGTTCTTGTTGTAATCAGTGAATGCATCTCTTATTGCCAATTCTACTTTCTGATAGTTCTGAAAATCATTTGACCAAATATACTCCTTCTTTAGTGTCTTGTGAAATGATTTAATGTGTCCGTTCTGTTCTGGCGTATTGTAGTAGATATGTTCCAGTTTTAATCCTAGTACTGATATGGATTTTCTGAATGCTTTACTTGTATATTGTGAACCATTGTCTGTTCTGACAACCAGCAAGTTTTCAGGTACTATATCCTTGTGTGTTACAAGAGCATTTTCTATCGCTATTATTGCATTTTCTTTTACTGCAGACAGGTCAAAACAGTAGTAGCCAACCCATTCTCTTGTAAATATATCAAACACATTGAAGAGGTAGCCCCATCCATCAATACCACAATGTATGTAGGTAAGATCTGCTTCCCATACCTGATTTGGTCTATCTGCTTTTACATTTGGTATTTTTGAACGTAAGATTTCCTTCTTACTTTTAGATGGTGTAATGTAACCCATCTTTCTGAATATTCTCTGTATCCTCTTTCTGTTGATTGGTCTACCTAATAGTCTTGTAAGCATTGCAGCCATTCTTCTGGTACCATAAGTTGGTCTTTCCATGGAAATTTGTTGAATCTCTTTTTCTATTGTTGTTGATGATAATGATGGTGTTACTGCAGTTGCTGCAGTTACTGCAGCAGTAATATCGTATCTATGATCTTTGTTACCGTAGTACATATTTTTACTACAGCCAGAATATGTCAGTGCCTTTCTAATGCTAATCCTTGTGGTGTTGTTGTTGTTTACTATTGTCCTTACCACTGCTAACCTTTCCTCCTTCCTCCTGTTTCTAACGTTTTTTTAAAAGCATCTATTGCTATTGTCTGTTCACCAATGATCCTCTTTAGACGTTCATTTTCTGTTTCCAGATCCTTGTTAATGCTACCTTTAGTGGAACCTGATAATGCCATTCTACCACCTTCTATGAATTTCTGTTTCCAGTTGTAGAACACATTTGGATTGAGATGGTACTTTCTGCATAGTTCTGCTACTGTAATGTTTGTAGTCAATGATTCCATTACAATCCTTGTCTTGTCTTCTGGTGTCCATCTCCTACTACTA